>JANNYO010000249.1:0-12584 GCA_031410115.1 Rhodanobacteraceae bacterium
GCTAACTGGTCAAAACCTGCACCCGTATTTGGCGTGGTGTCTTGCTCGCCGTTGGACTTCAGCGTCGCACGCACGATACTGCCGTCGCTTAAGTCTTTAACAAATACGTCGATCGCGGCATTGGTATCACCCGGCACCAAATTGGTGGCGAGCGAGCTAAACGCGACATAGCGACCATCCGCACTGATCGCCGGGCGGCCAAAACTCGGGTCTGTGGGGTTTGCGCCACCGACGCCGGCGGCATCGACACTGACAATCTGCATCGCGCGGGTGAGTCGATCTTTGCGAAAAATATCGACCGTGTCGTTGGTGTCACCAACGTAAAAATTAAATGCCTGCGACTGGAACGCGACATAGCGGCCGTCGGCGCTCAACACCGGATTGAAACTGCGGAAATCGCCTAAAACGTCCGCGCTGTCGCTGCTGACGAGATCGAGCGTGTTAGCAAGCAGGTCACGCACATAAATATCATTGTGGATACTGGTGTCGCTCGGCGACAGTTGCCCACCAGTTTGAAACGCGACAAAGCGGCCATCGGCGCTTAGGCTTGGCGCTAACTGGTCAAAACCTGCACCCGTATTTGGCGTGGTGTCTTGCTCGCCGTTGGACTTCAGCGTCGCACGCACGATACTGCCGTCGCTTAAGTCTTTAACAAATACGTCGATCGCGGCATTGGTATCGCCCGGTACCAAATTGGTGGCCGTGGAGCTAAACGCGACAAAGCGGCCATTCGCACTGATCGCAGGCTCAGCGCTGGCGCCGTCGCTTTGCAGGCCGACAGCGCTGGTGCTAATTCGGCGCACCAGACCGCTGCGCTGATCGCGGATAAAAATATCCTGGACACTATTGCTATCACCGGGCACCAAGTCGCTGGCAGCGGAAGCGAACACGACAAAGCGGCCGTCCGCACTCAAACTCAGCGCGTTGTTCACCGATGCCGCGTTGCTTTCGCTGTAGCCCAAACGCGGATTTGAAATAAGCAGCGGATAGCTCTCTGGCAGTACCGTTTGCACGACTGCCACTGATGTGCGCGGCGCATAATTGACATCACCCGGCCAAGTGGCAATCAAATTGCGCGTGCCGGACGTAGTGGCGCTCCAGAAACACTGATTCGCGGGCAATAAAATCTGGCATTGATCCACGCCATCGCTGACCGTGATCGTGCCGGTTGGTGCTGGTAGGCCAAGAAAACTAGACACATCCAAATCCACCGTAACGTGCACGCCTTGGCGCAAACGGCTGGTAGCAGGTTCGTTGCGCACAATCGCAAACTTTGCCACCGCTTGCGTTGCCGTGCCGAGGCTTGCGGCCCAAATATTGCTGGCGGCGTAATTGGCGCTCAAGGTGCGCGTACCCGCACGCAGTGGATACAGTGTGCAAGTGCCAATTTCGGCAGCGGTTCCTAAAAGATTGATCGTGCAGCGCGCACTCAATGGGTCACTGGCCAGGCCGTCCAGCACCTGCACCACGCCACTGGGAAAACCGCCCAAATCCGGCGTTTCCCGCACGGTGACTTGCACCACCACAGGTGCCAGTGGCTGCGAGGGGTTAGGCACATTGCTGGTAATGCTGGTGGCTGTCACGCGCCCAATATTCACCTGATGCACAACATTTGCAGATGCCGCCGGGTGCGCGCCATCGCCGGAATAGCAAAGCTGCAAGGTCTTGCTGCCCGCACTGTTAAAGCTGATCGCGCAACGATTGGCGGGCAAAATCACCGTGCACTGATGCGCAGGGTCAATCGGCGCACTGGCGCAATCGAGTGCGTCTTTCACGGTGACGGTGCCAGTTGCCAGCGCCGCTGGATTGCCCGCAGGCGGTGCCAACGTCCAACTGATTGTGACTGGTGCGCCAATCGCTGTCGGGTCCGGTGTATCGCTGATGGCACTGAATTCTAAAGTGCCAGTGCTAATATGTGTTTCCGTGTCGCTGCCGCCATCAAAGCCGCCGTAGCCCAAATAATCCGCCACCAGGGTTTTATTGCCGGTGCGCAGCGGCGTCAAAACGCATGCACCGATTTCTCCGGGCGTGCCCAATAGCGTCATCGTACAAAACGCCGTCGTTGCCTCATGGCGCGGGCCATCGCGCACTTCCACTAAACCTTGTGGCAAGCCCGCAATCGGGTTGCCAACTGCCTTGACGACCTGCGCGCGTACTGCGATCGGTGCCAATAGCGTTGAGGCGTCCGGCATGTCTGAGATAATCGTGGTGACGGTGTTCGGCCCGGGGCTCATGTACCAATTCACCGAGGGATTAAAGCGCATCTGCACGTAATACAACGCCCAGTGGTTCGGCGTGATGCGATAGCTGCCGACCGTGGTGGTGGCAAAAGCTGTGGAGTTATCAAAGCGCGCGATAATTTGGCAGCTTTCGCCCTGCGGATTCACCGCACGGCCACGATAAACCATGCTGGTGCGGTAATCGTCGCTGCTGCCCTGGATACCATCCAAACCCGCGCGTGCCAGTCGAATGGTGGCGATATCGTCATGCTGCAAATGCCGCTGCGCTTCATCCGGGGCGGCGCCCTGTTGCGCTACCGCTTCCGCATCAACAAAGCCCAGCGCTGCCAACACCGTGCGGCCCGCATTGGCGGCATACAAATGGCCATTTGGAAGGAAACTAAGTACGCGTGCCATCGTCGAGTCATCAATAATGCTGGGCAAAACGCCCGGATTATTCACACCTTTCTGATACCAGTGCAGGTTCACGTCATCGCCGCGCACATCGTCTGCTGAACCATGCAAGCCATCCACGCCCGCCGCTTGCTCAAACACATTATTCGCGCCGTCCGTGCTCTTGGTGCCATTTTGCTGCGCGCCGGGCAAGCCGGATTCCGCCGCCAGATTCGGGTGCCCTAGGCCATGTCCGTGCATCAGCTCGTGTAGCAAGGTCGATTCAAAATCATATTGCCCGGTGGGAATATCAGTCGCGGCAGCAAACGCCAAATTGTGATCGCCAAGGGAGCGAAAGCGATTGACCGTGGCAATCGCTTTAATCAAGGCGGGTTCCGCTGAAATCGCCAACGCAGCATTGGTTTCAATATCCAAACACACCCGAATTGGCGGCAAATCCCCGCCCGAACCACTGAAATTGCGCTCGTGGCTGCGAATATCTAAATCGGCTTCAACAGCGTTAATGAAAGCCCCTGGGCGACTCATTTGCGGCAGCGCCAGTGCTGCGGCTAACGCGGTGAACTTGATGATCTGTTTCATTTTGCGCCGCCTGCAATTTGCACAGCGTCGCTACGCGCATCTAAGGCCAGCAGGGCTTGCACCATGGTGCTCGTTGCCTGCAAATCCGCGTTTTCGGGCTGTGTGCTCGCGCCCGCGATCACACCGAATGCACTCAGTTTGGTTGCCGCAGCGCCAACGCCCGCTTCCAACACGAACAAATCGGCGTCCACAACCTGCACAACCTCAGTACGAGTTGAGCTGCGGCGCGCATTTGCAGCAGAAACCAATGCGGCGCGATCAATTTGCCGCACCCGCTCGGGTGTGACCACAAGCTTCAGCGCCGCCAGTTCGGCGGGCGTCAGTGCAAGCCGAAAATCCCCGGCGAGGCGGTAATAACTCGGCCGATGCAGCGCCACGCAGCCATTGTCATACACCTGCACAGTCAGGGTTCGATCCGCCGCCGTGACGTGTGCTGCGGTAACACTCAAAGCCAAATTAGGCGCGCCGATGGGCTCGCATGCGGCTAGTGTGCTGGCCTGGGTGCCAAGCAGTAGTAGCGGCAACACCAGCCGCCGGCCGCGGTAGCCAACTTGCATTCTGGTTGAAACTCGCTGCACGTTCATGAGGAATGCCTTAGGTCAAGTGGGTCAGTCTTGAGCTAATCGAAATTGCTAGGGGCAAATCGTCATGCGGTGCAAAATAGTTTTTCATGCTCAAAATTCCGGGCAGGGAGGGCGGATTCGCCATCCTGCGTGCAATCAGGGCTTTCCAAGCGTCTCGAGTGCCGCCTGATCGCTAAGGGTTTGTGCATCCATTGCGCCGTAGAGCGCTAAATCCCGCTCAATAACGTCATGCCAAGCGGCTCGCGCAAGCTCGATTTGTCGGTTCGCCACGAGTGCGAGGGCGTGGGTGCGTAGCGACTCAATCAAGAACGGATCCAGCCTCTCATGCTGCGGTTCGACAATACGAACGACATCGTTGATTCTTTGCAAAGCGCGTTTGGCTTGCCCATTGTTTAGCTCATAGATCGCAAGATTGTTGGCCAGCTGCAGGCTCAGGTCATAGGACACGCCAAAGGCGGCCACCGAACGCTGATACGCCTTGACGTAATACTCACCGCTTTCGATGTTTTCGCCGCTGTAGCGCAGTGCAGTGCCTAAATTGCTGAGTAACGAGATCGTCAGGTAGTTGTTTTCGCCAAGATAGCGCTCAGCATCACGCGCCAATGGCCGCAGCAGCATGACGGCATCGGTATAGCGTTTTGATTGCAGCAACAGCACCGCCAAATTGTTGCGCGCGCGCAAAGTGCGCGAGCTCGACGCGCCATAACGCTCGCTTGCCAAGGTAATTGCCTGCTGCAGTATGGGTCGCGCGCGTTCGAAGTTGCCGCTGTTGGAATTCATTTTTGCCATCAGCACAAGCTGATCAAACCAGATGTCCGGGTCGCTAATCTGAGCCCTCTGCATTTGCAAATAATTGTCTTCAGCCAGTGCCAGGCTCTGTTTGGGCAACCCGGCGCGGAACAACTGTTCCGCCTGAAGCGTGCGCAAAGACAAAGTGATCTCGTGTCGGTCACCAAGGTGTCGTCGGGCGTCTGCCAAACCGCGATTCAGCACCGCTTTTGCAGCATCAAGCTTGTCCGATGCCATCAGGGACTTCGCGTATTTGTGCAGCAATTGCAGCCGGGCGGCGGTGATGCTCAAATCATTGGGATCGACGTCAACGAAGTTACTCTGCGCAATCTGATAGTGGTGCTCCGCCTGCGCGAAATCACTGATCGAGAAATAGCTATCGGCAATGACTGTGGAGATTTCGCGTAATTCGCGCGGTCGGTCGCGCAGCTCGGTTAACGCCCGGGCTGCCGCCTGATTCAACACACTTTGCATCAGGCTGCGATCCATGCTGCGCGCGTTATCCGGGTCGACCGAACTCAGCACACTGCCGAGGAAGGCGTTAATGCGCTGTGCCGAGGCCTCCGCTTGAGTCGCCCGGTCACGTTGCGCGGTCGCCACATCACGCTCAAACACGACCTGCACAGTAAACGCGGCCACCGTTGCCGCGAAGGCCAGCGCGCTCAACACCAACGGCCAACGTCGCGCCAAAAATTTTCTCGCGACGTATGTGCGCGTCGCCGGCATCGCCCGCAGCGGTAACCGCTGTCGGTAGCGATGCAAATCATCGATCAGTGCGTCCACCGATGGATAGCGCTGGTTTTGCTCAGCATGACTTGCTTTTGCGATGATCGCGGCCAGCTCGCGATCGCGGCCCTGCGCCAGATCGAGTAATTCCGCCAACAGCAAGCCCAGACTATAAATATCGCTCAGCGTTGAAATCGCTTCGCCTGCTTGTTGCTCCGGGCTGGCATAGCGTGGCGTGAATGCCTGGGCCGGCAGAATCGTCCCCAACTCGCTCGCCTCAGCATCACTCAAGCGCGCAATGCCAAAATCCAGCAGCACCGGCCGGCCGTCTTTATTGATCAGCAAATTCGACGGTTTGATATCGCAGTGCACAATCAATTGCCGGTGCGCAAACGCAACGCCGTGACAGGCTTCAATAAACAGTTTGAGTACGCCGTCGCGGCTTAATCGGGCGCTCTGACAGTGTTGATCAACGTGCAAGCCCTCAACATACTCCATCACCAAGTACGGCTGCCCATTGCTGGTTATGCCGCCGTCGTACAAGCGTGCAATATTGGTGTGCGTGAGTTTCGCCAGCAATTGCCGCTCACGACTGAAATACGCCAGCCGCTCCGCGCTCGGCAAACCTTTGAGCAGCTTCAGCGCAGCAATCTGCTCAAAGTGGCCATCACAGCGTTCCACTAGAAAAACGCTGCCCATGCCGCCTTCGCCGATTTCAGCCGAGATGCGCCAAACCCCAATGACAGCACCCACGCCCGGTGCGGGTTTGCTCAGCTCAGCCAAAGCGCCGCGCACCGGCCGAGTTATCCAGCCGTTTGGCGCGGCTGCCCCCGCATCAAACAACGCCAGCACATCGCTAAGCAAAAGTGGCTCGCTGGACAACGTGTGCAGATGCGCTGCGCGCGCCTCCGCTGGCAATTCGACCACGGCTTCATAAAGCGCCCGCACGGCGCGGAAATGTTCAGGCGTCATTGCGCAATTCCTTGGCGAGCCAGTCGCGCGCAAAACGCAAGTCGCGGGTAATCGATGACACGGAAACATTGAGTAAGCTCGCAATTTCTTCCTGCGCTAGATCACTGAAGTAGGTTAAATGCACCACTTGCCCACAACGCGGATCCAGCCGCTCAAGTTCGCAAAGCGCCTGATCAATCGCCAGCAAATCGAGAATATCGGATTGCTCGCCGTGCCCAGCGGTCCAAGTTACGCGCAGCAAACCACCGCCACGCTTGTCACTCATGCGGGCGCGCGCATGGTCTACCAACAACGCGCGAATGCTGAGCGACAAAGTTGCGAAGAAATGCGCCCTATTCTTGAAATCAACACCATCGGGAATCACCCGCAGCAGGGCCTCGTGCAGCAGCTCGGTCGAAGACAAGGTCATCGCACCGCCGAACTGCGCAAGCCGTTGCGATGCGATTACTTTCAGCTCACCGTAAATTCGCTCAATCAATGTTGCAAACGCCGCGCCGTCACCTTCGCGCCAAGCGTGCAGCAGCGTCGTCAAATCTTGGCGAGCGTGCGGCGCTTGGCCCATAAAATTGTCTACATAGTCGGTTCGAATGACCCTGAAACCATAGCACAGGGGTTTGTGCGGTGGTTTGGCTTCGAACCACAACGCGGCGAACCTCATGGTGCCGAATGTAATTCGACGTACCGTTTCCCAGCGTTTCTGGAATAATCGCGCTCTTTTCGATTACAGCGACACGCCATGTTGGATCCTATTTTGCTTCGCCAAAAACTGGCGGAAACGACTGAAACCTTAGCCGCAACGCGCGGTTTTATTCTTGATGCGCCAGCCCTCGAAGCGTTGGAGGCCAAGCGTAAACAGGTGCAAGTGGACACCGAAACGCTGCAAAAGACGCGCAATGAGCTGGCCAAACACATTGGCGCGGCGAAATCCAAGGGCGAGTCGGTAACTGCGCTGATGGCGCAGGCGGCTTTGATTCCGGCGCAATTGAAAGCGCTTGAGGAGGCCTTGAGTGCGGTGCAGGGCCAGATTGCGACGATTAGCCTGCGCATTCCCAATATTCCCCAAGCTGACGTGCCAGCGGGTGTGGATGAAACCGGCAATGTCGAGGTGCGCCGCTGGGGCACGCCCAAAGCTTTTGACTTCGCGGTAAAAGACCACGTCGATTTGGGCGCGCGTGATCGCATGTTGGACGCGGAAGCGGGCGCGAAAATTGCGGGCGCACGCTTCACCGTGCTGAAAGGCGGCTTGGCGCGATTGCACCGTGCGTTGGCGCAGTTTATGTTGGACTTGCATACCACTCAGCACGGCTATTTGGAAATCAATGTGCCGCATTTGGTGCTGCGCAGCGCGATGCAGGGCACTGGCCAGTTGCCTAAGTTTGAAGAGGACATGTTTGCCGTGTCGCCTGGCCGGCGAGACTCGAATGCCCTCAAAAGCGATGTAGAAAACCTGTCGACCGAGCGTTTTTTAATCCCAACTTCGGAAGTGCCGCTGAGTAATTTGGTGGCAGATGAGATTTTAGATGAGGCCAGTCTACCGCTGCTTATGACCGCGCACAGCTTATGTTTTCGCGCCGAAGCGGGCAGTGCAGGTCGCGATACGCGCGGCATGATTCGCCAGCACCAGTTTGAAAAAGTCGAGCTGGTACACATCACCAAGCCCGAGCAAAGTGCGGCGCAGCTGGAGCTAATGGTCAGCCACGCTGAAAAAGTTTTGCAGCTGCTGGAACTACCGTATCGGGTGATGGCGCTGTGCGCCGGGGACATGGGTTTTTCGGCGGCGAAAACCTACGACATTGAAGTTTGGCTGCCGGGGCAAAATTGCTATCGCGAAATTTCCAGCTGTTCAAACTGTGAAAGCTTTCAAGCAAGGCGCATGCAGGCGCGCTTTCGCAATTCGGCGGGCAAGCCTGAGCTGGTGCACACGCTGAATGGTTCTGGCTTAGCGGTGGGGCGCACGATGGTGGCGCTGATGGAAAACCATCAGCAAAGCGATGGCATGATTGCGATTCCCGCTGGTTTGCAGCCCTACTTGGGCGGATTGACGCGGCTTTAGCAGGCGGTCAGCTGAGGTTTCTAGCATGACCCACGATCCCCGATGGCACTTTATTTTTGAGGCGTTGGCCTATTTCGTCGGATTTCAGCTCTATTTGCGCGAAAAGCGCCGCTTGAGTGTCAGCGGGCCACAGCAAAGCGTATTGGCCGACACCGACCATGCAATTTGGGTATTGGTCGGCGCGGTGTTGGGCGCAGCGTTAGGTTCCAAACTACTTTATTGGTTTGATTTGCCCAGCGTTGCGTTTGCCAATTTCCCCGACCTGCGCGCGCTGATGGCGGGAAAAAGTGTGGTTGGCGGATTTTTAGGTGCCCTGATCGGCGTGGAGTGCGTCAAGAAAATGCGCGGGATTACCCGAGCAACTGGGGATGCGATGGCGCTTGCGATGCTGCTGGGTTTGGCAATCGGGCGCATCGGCTGTTTCGCCGCCGGATTGAGCGATAACACCTACGGCAATCCGACCGATTTTGTTTTTGGCTATGACTTTGGCGATGGCATGCAGCGCCATCCGACGCAGCTGTATGAAATCGTATTTGCCCTAAGTTGGGCCGGGTTTTTGTTTGTCCGCCGGCTGCACTTGGCGCGCACTGAAGGCGATCTATTTAAAGCCGCACTCGCGGGCTATTTGGGCTGGCGCTTGGGTGTTGAATGGATCAAACCGATGCCGTATCCGTATTTGGGCCTGAGCGCTATTCAATGGGCCTGTGTCGCCGGACTTTTGTACTATGCCCGGCATCTGCCCAGGCTGATTTCAGCACTTTGCTTAAATGATGTTAAGCGCTGATTTTGTTCAATCTTTGGCGCCAGATGCGGCCTCAAGTGCCGCCTGGCGCAAGCTTTCTGGGCCCAGTAATTGGCAGCGCGTAGGCCAGTCTGCGCGCGCGCTGTGGGGCGAATGCCAGGGCAGTGCGCTGTATCAAACGCTTATTGATTTGACGGACTTTGCCTCAAAGTGCAGCTGTCCATCGCGTAAATTTCCCTGTAAACATGCGCTAGGCCTGCTGTTTATGACCGCCGATGCAGTGGCGAATTTACGTCACGCTGAGCAAGATCAAGATCGGCGCATTGACGAGCTAGGCTATGTCCAGCTGTTGCTTGATTTGTGGAAAAAGCGGGATCAGCTTTCACCCACATGGCGGGCAGAACTTGACGCATGGGTCGGGCTTTCCGAGCGTGAGGAAGACCTACTGGCGAACGGTGCGCGCGTCGCGGGTGCGTTTTTCGTACTTGGTGCAACCGAGGTTCAGAATGACCGCCTGCGCGAGCGACGCACGTGGCTACTGGATCAAGCCAGATCGCGCAGCTACCTGCTGCTTCGATGTTCAACCCGCTGCACTGGGCACTTTCGCAGACGCGATGGCGCAGCACGCGAGGCAGCTGGCACGCTCACCTTTTTTACGCCGATCTGCCAGCTGTGTCGCCAACCTGACGTTATGCAGCGTTGCTAAAAAGTTTTATCTGCTCGATGCCAATGGCGCAGCACTGCCGATTTATTCCGGCACTGGCAATTTAGTTTTGGAATTATCTTTTCCAGATCAATATTCTGCAGCAGCCAAAGCCAAAATTTCTTGCACGAAGCGTTCAGTGGCATCATCCGCGAATAGAACATCGCGCTGCGCGACAATCTGAGTGCGCAACCGCTGGCGCGCAGTTTGATCCTCGATCAACGCCAGCGCTTTGGCGACAAACGCAGCGCGACCATCACAAACTAGCTGGCCTATGCCCATTAAATTCAACATTGCACTGGTTTGATAGCCACGCGCAAACGGCCCTTGCCAGCGCTTGTCCGCCCAACTCAACACCGGCACGCCCGCGCAAAACGCGTCAATGCTGGTCGCGCCTCCGGAAAACCACGGGCTATCAAGTACCAAATCACTGTGCGCCAAATGGCGCATGAAATCTTCAAATGCACACGCAGGAATTAGCTCGACGCGCGCTGCGGCCACACCGTGCGCTGCCAAAGTTTGCGCTAAGCGCTGACGATAGCGCGCCGACAAATTGGGCTCGCGATCAAACAGATACAGCCTTGCACCAGATTTTTCTGAGCCGGCCAAAATTTCTGCTACCGCTTGGTCAAATTCCGGCGTCAGCTTTGCCAGGCTTTGGGCGCAGATGAGTTTTAGACTATCTTTTGGCGCAGCTTCAGATCCCAGCGCATGGACGAATCGCGCATCATGGGGCGCAAATGCCGATGCTTTTAATGCCGCGCCAAGTCCAGGAAGCGTCAGCAATCGCTCGGTGTAGTGCGGATGCCGATTGTTTTCGTCCCCACGCCGTTGTTCCAAAGCGGCGGCACTAAAATACACATCCATTTCAGCCAAACCGGTACTGATCGGATGTCCATAAAGTGCCGCCTGCGTGCGCGCCAGGCGCCATGCGGCAAAAACCTGCTGCTGTGCATCCATGCTGATGTCGGGAAATATCAGCACGTCTAAATTGGCCGCCTGAATGTCACTTGCGGTAGCCAGCACCGGTGCATTTGCATGCTGAAAATAATGCGCACCCGTTTTCAAACTTTGCGTTTGCGCATCGATCGCAGCGCCGGTAAACCAAAGCCAAACCTCAACATTTTCCTGCGCGCACAGTGCGGTTATGAAACCGGCGAAATAGCGCATCACGGTATGCTCGCACAGATAGCTAGACACCACACCGATACGGATTTTTTCGGTTTTCGGCGCGTGCCCGGCGTGCACCGGCAACGCCATCCGCGGTTTGATGTAATCGCGCAGCACACGACTGACCAGCGCGCCAAAACGCTGCTGCAACGCCAGGGTATCGCCTGGCAGATAAGCCAAATCAAAACTGGATGTACTCATCACCGCCTCCAGCAGGGCTTCCGGCGGAATTTTTGCCCAATCTGTGCGCGCTTCAAACGCGGCTAGGCTGTCGTCAAAGCGCTGCAACACAAAAGCAAGCTGTTGCGCATCGTGGAGTAATGTCGGCAGTAAAAATGCCGCGTTCCAGCGCAGCCGCTCATGTTTGGGTGTGCGCTGAAGTGCTGCCGCCAAATGGGTGCAGGCAGCGAAAAAATTTCCCGCCATATTTTCCGCTAAGCCAAGCTCTAGCAGCGCATCGCTGACGCTTGGCAGCTGCAGCGCACTAGACAATTCCACCACGCGCCGCAGTGCGGGCAAGGCGCACGTCAAATCATTTTCCAGACGCGCCGCAGTACCCAGCGCTGCCAGCGCTTCAATCAAATCGGGCTCAAGTTTCAATGCGATTTGGGCGAATTGCATGGCGGATTTATGCTCACCCATGTCCAATAGCACCAGCGCTAAGTTCAGCGCGCTGTTGGCGCTGGGTGCGATGCTATTGACCCGCTGCAGCAGAGTTTTTGCGCCTTCATAGTCGCCCAGCTTGCGCTTGAGATTACCAAGGTTTGTCAGCGTATCGAGCGCGTCCGGGCGCCACGCCAGGGCTTGTTCGTAGCTCGCGCGTGCACGCGCAAGGTCAGCCTGCGCTTCAAACAAGATCGCCAAATTGTGCGCTGCTTCGACATAGTTCGGGCGCAGCGCCATCGCCTGGGCAAACGCGCTGTGGGCGGCATTCAGCGCGCCTGCCAGCAAACCTGCTGGCAAGGTTGCGCTCAGCGCTTTTGCTTTGCGGGCGATCCCCAAATTATTCCAGGCTTCGGCAAAATCCGGGCGCAGCTGCAGCGCGTGCTCGAGATGTTTAACCGCTTTTGCATGCACCCCGAGCTGAAAAGCCGCAAGGCCGCGCAAATGCCAAATGTCGGCATTTTTCGGTGCCAACTTGGCCGCACGTTCGTAGTGGCTTTGCGCTAAACCAAACTGCCCAGCGCGATGCAGCTCCAGCCCACGGGCAAATTGTTCCTGCGCTATTGCGGGCGCACTCATCTGCCGTGCCGCCTTACTAGCGAGACTAATCTGCCGTGCCGCCTTACTGGCGAGACTAATCTGCCGTGCCGTCTGATCGGCGAGACTAATCTGCCGTGTCGCCTGATTGGCGAGACTAATCTGCCGTGTCGCCTGATTGGCGAGACTAATCTGCCGTGTCGCCTGATCGGCGAGACTAATCTGCCGTGTCGCCTGATTGGCGAGACTAATCTGCCGTGTCGCCTGATCGGCGAGACTAATCGGTTACTTCTCGCCGAACCGGCGATTATTTCGGATGCTTGCGCCATTTTCGTGCCTCTTATTGTTTTCACTGCGCTTGTTGTCTTCATTGAGTTTACCGACAAACTCTGGGCGAACTGAGGTTCGCCTGCGTACATGGCATGCCCGTTGC
>JANNYO010000250.1:0-2313 GCA_031410115.1 Rhodanobacteraceae bacterium
AAGCCGCCGAGGCCGACACCGCATCAAGGGGCAGCCGTTCGACTGTTCCATCTGGATAGACACCGACAATGCCGCTGTCGTAAAGCGACACCCAAATCACGCCGTTGCTTGCCGCACTTGCGCCGTTGACGCGGCTGCCTGGAAGGCCACCTTCACCACGCTCCAGCCAACCACGCGCGGCGTTTTTCGCATTCCAATGCGCCAAGCCTGCGCCCGCGCTGCCAATCCATAGGCCATCCTCAAAATCGGTTGCTAGCGATGTCAGCTGGCCTTCCGGCAGAGTATTTTCCGAGCCCGGCGTGGCGTGAATACGGCGCGTGTGGCCCGCTTCCAATTTGACCAAGCCGTGCTCGGTCGCCAACACCGCGGCATCTTTTTGCGCAGCAACCACCATCACGGATTGCACATCAGCCAACGCGATGGGTGTTTGCCGACGTTCGTCAAGCGCGGTCGCGCGAGATTGAATCTGGCCGCACAATCGACACGCAAGATCTGCCAAGTCAATCTTGATCGCGCCTTGCGCACCCCCAAGGCCGACCCAAAGGTGATTGTCCAGCACGTTCAAACTGATCACCGGCGGATCTAAATTGAGTGCGTCTTGGTGCAGATATGGCTTGCCGTCGCGCAGTTCAATGCTGCTGACGGAGCCGCCAAAGCTGGCAAAATATGCGGCTGATTGACTCGCCGTTGCGGCGACGACATCTGCGTTTTTCAGCGGGTAGGTCTTTATGACGTCTAACGTGCGTGCGTCAACTTCCACCAGCCCGACATCAAACACCGCCAGCCAAATGCGGCCACCAACTTCCGTAACAGCAAACACATCGTTGCTAGCGATTCGATGCGTTGCTTCGCGGCCACTGCCAAAGCAAGTTGAACGTGTGCGATCAGCGCTCAACGCGCACATGCCAGAATTGGTTAGTCCAATCCACAAGCGGTTAGCTTGATCGACAAACAATGTTTCAGCGCCAACGCCTGGCACATCAGCGGCAGGTTCAATCGGAGCGAATTTCACACCGTCAAAACGCACGACACCGCGCTCAGTGGCGATCCACAGATAGTGCTTTTGATCCAGCGCTAAGCTCGTGACGGTGTTGGATGGCAAGCCATTGCTGGTGGTGTAGCGCTGCATTCTGGGACCAAAACGACCGTCATCGCAATTGGCATTGGGGCATAGACCTGCGCCAAACAGCAGGCAAAACAAAAGACCCCAGAAGCCCTGGATGTGCATCATCCTAGATCCGGCAGTTGACCGCTTATTAACTTCGATAGAGCTATGAAAGTATTGAAAAAATCAAGCATTTCCAAGTTCACCCTGTGGGTGAAGGTCGCTACGGACAAGATTGCACGTTTTTTGGACTCCCCAGCTTCGTTGATTCGTCGTTGCATGCAATGAGCATGCGGCCTCCTCTCGCCTCGCTGGGAAGCCCAAAAAAAGCACACTCTTGCCCGTCCAACTGCCGGATCTAGGATCAGATTTCGCTTTCCCAACACCATGCAAATTTTTCCGCTATTCCCAGCGCGTGTGCGCAGTTTGCACCAAAGCTAGGCTTGCGCGCACTATCTCGACGCCAACACTTTTTACCGCCTGTTTTTGCCTGCCTTTTGAGTCTTATTTGCCCCATGCCGCCAGTACTTCCCGCTCGCAGTTTTATTCCCAGCCGCGCCTCCACTACGATTCGCCTGTTTCTGGCGGCGTTGGTTGTTATTGTTTTGGGTGGGCTGGCAATTACTTTAGTGCAACTGACTGACACCGCACTCAGCATTCAAGAACGTCTTTCCCATTTGCCGAACTGGGCGGCATATCCCTTAGCAGGCGCACTGATCGGTTTAGGCTTGGCTTTGGGCTATTTAGTTTGGTGGCTATTGCGCCCGAGCAAGGTAGCGAAAGCGTTACCTCAGGCGATCACACGGGACGGCGTATTGACGCGTATTCATGCACTTGAGCAATTGGCAGATGCAGCTCCTACAAGTAAGCAAGATCTCGCCACCCAGAAGCGTGCCACCCAGGCGACACTGACCGCCGCGCACGCTGAAATCACTGAACTGGATCGACGCGCTAGCGCACCTGAGTTGTATTTGGCGCTATTTGGTGAGATCAGCACCGGCAAATCTAGCCTGATTGCTGCGTTAAGCGGGGTGCCAATCGCAATACACGCCACCGGCGGCACCACCACCGGCGCGGCATTGTATCGCGCCGAACTTGGGGCCGATTCAACGGTATTGATGCTTGCCGACGTGCCCGGAACCAATGAGGTTGATGCCGATGCGCACGCGGTTTTGGCGCGTGAAGAAGCGCTGCGGGCCGCGGCGATC
>JANNYO010000251.1:0-12363 GCA_031410115.1 Rhodanobacteraceae bacterium
GCGTAATTGGTGCTCACCCAGCCGCCAAGGGTGATTTGCACAACCAATAAAACCATGCCGACGCGCACGAAATTTGGCGCAATGCCGGGTTTACGCTGGAACGCGCCGGTATCGGTTTTTGCATGCGCGCGCAGGGCGCAATACAGCAAAAGCGACAGCATGCTCAAGCCGCCCAGTAAATGCGCCGTGACGACTGCGGGCTTTACCAACAGCGTGACCGTCCACATGCCGAGCAATGCTTGAAAACAAATTAGCGCCAGCGCAAATGTTAGCCAACGAACTAAACCACGGCTGCGCAGCGCGGCATAAATAAAGATCAGCTCACCGACCAGGAGCATTGCGCCCGAGCCTGGGCCGGCCAGCATCGGATAGGCTTTAGCTTTGATGTAAAGTGTCATGGCTAGGGCGACAAAACCAGAGCCGATCAAGATTGGGTTGAGTGACAGACGATCCGCGCGGCGGGCAAATAGCACCAGTGCAAAAACCCAAGCACCTAATCCGGCGGCGATGTGACGGTGTACTTGCTCAGGCCAGGCTTTGGCAACATTAACTTCATCATGCCCAGGCCAGGTCAAACGGCCATAGCATGTTGGCCAGTCTGGGCAGCCCAAACCGGCGTTGGAAAGCCGCACGAATGCGCCGAAGGCAATCAGAATTAGGCACCAAATGACCGCAATAACCAGGCCACGACGCAGCCAGCGCAATGCGATTTTGCTTTGCTGCAGCTCAATATGCATTAGCTAATCACCCCGCTTGATTGCTTTTTGCCAACCTGGCTGGCTTTCAACAGCCGGGCTAAATCCTTGCGGATTTTTGTGCCATCGAATTCCGCTGGATAGCGCATCATGGCATTGCCGAGTGGGTCAACCAGCACCACACCGCCGAGCTCAAGCCCGAGACTTTTCAACAGGGTTTGCTGCACGCCCGGCTCGGTACGGCGTACGGTAAATTCCGCCGCTGTGGGCAACACAAATGCATTGGCACTAATCAGCGCAAGCTTCACCCGATCCAAATCACGCCCCATGGCTAACCGGATGTGCGCTAGCAAAGAAGTTTGTGCGACACATGCGCCGCACTCTGCGGGCGGCAGATACAGCACGGTCCATTGCGCATCAACGTTGAGCACAGCGGCAGCCTGGGTGATCGCGCCGCCGGCTGCACCTGGTGCTGGAACCGGCACCACCGGACGGATCAATTCGCCAAAGTTTTTCGTTGGCGCGGGGCGGTAGTTCAACAGCGGCGACTGAAACAGCAAGGCAAAAAAGATCGGCGCGCCAAAACACAGCGCGATCAACACCAGGGTTAACCGGCTGCGCAGCCGGCCGGGTGCTGTGGCTGTGTTTGCCAATGCTGGCATCGGCGCAATGACGTCTGATTTCATTCGAGTTTTTCCTTTGATTGTGGTGTGCGCTTGACGTGCAGCAGCAGGAAGATAATTACTGCCGTCAGCGCAAAACCGTACCAAGTCGCGGCGTAGCCACGGTGGCGCTCAGGCCCAAAGGTGTTGGGCCGCCAAACGCGTGGCAGGGTTAACACATTGACCGCAGTGTTGGGTTGGGAAGCGTTTGCTGGAGCGCTGTCTGCCGGTGCTGTATTTTGCGGCACTTGTGTCGGCGCAACCGGGTCAAGCAAAAGCACTGCTTTTGGTAGGCTAACGCCAAAGTAGCCGCTGAATGTTTCCGGCTGAATACGCGTGACCAGCCAAGTTGCGGTGTTCGGCGCTGCGCCGAGTTCGGCGAGTTTGATCCCGGACGACGGTGGCGCACTGAGCAAGCCCTGCAACTGCAGCACGCCACTGGGCACGGGTGGGCTTGGAAAACTGGAGCGATCTGGCGGGATCGGCATAAAGCCCAAGCCAATCAGCACCGCGCCATCCGCCGTCTGAAACGCCTGAAATACCTGTACGCCGATCTGTCCATTCGCGGTTTGCGAGTCCAGCAGAACCGTTTTTTGGGCGATAAACTGACCCGTAATCGCGGCCCGAACATAGCTTTGGCGTGGCCAGCGGCTGAGCGCCTGGGCAAGCGGCACACCCGGCGCATGCGTGCTTGCGGTAAAGCTTGTGTACAGCGCTTCTTTAAAGCGCGCACGTGAAACTTGCCAGTTGCCAAGGGCAATAAAAAACGTCAAGCCAATCGCCAACAACACGATGCTGATCAAGCGCGGGCGGGTAAAATTAGGCAACGGGTAAGCTTTGGAAATCACAACAGTTTTAGTTGAGTTAGGTCATCTAGCGGTGCAAGTCCACTCACATATCGGGGAATTTCACAGCGCAGGCGCTAAGATAACTGCCATCGCGGATGCGTTTTGTGAGTGTAGACCATGCAAAAGTTAGTCATTATTGGGTTTTTGCTGCTGATTATTTATAACCTAGCGGCCGGTTGTTATTACATGCTGCACGACAAAGGCACCAGCACGCGCACCGTTAAATCTTTATCGTGGCGCATTGGCCTAAGTCTAGCGCTGATTGTGTTGATCGGTATTGGCATTAAAACCGGCTATATCCGCCCGCACGGAGTGCAACAGTGATGCGCGCGGCGTTTTACCTTAGCATCGCCACTGTCGCTTTCAGTTTCAGCGCCTGCGAACCCGCGCCGATACCGCTAAAATTTCAATTGATCAGCGTTAGCACCGGGCCCTGTAACGGTGTGTGCCCAGAGTTTTCGCTCAGCGTGGATGAAAACGGCACTGTCGCCTATACCGGCAGGCGCAATACGCTTATTTTGGGCGGCCGTAGCGGCACGCTCGAACCCTCAGCATTCGCGGCACTGAAAGATGCGCTGCGTGCCGCCAACGTGGCCGCCTTGCAAACCGATTACACCATTGCTGCGCAGTGCCCGACGCAAAGCCATGGTCAGGCAGAGTTAGCTTGGCATATCGAAGTGTCCGGATTGATTAAAGACATTCGCCAAAACCTCGGCTGCGCCAGCGCGCCAGATGCGAACGGGCAGACGAAAGCGCTGCCGCCGGAACTCAACGCGCTGTTTTTATCGATGCTCGATTTGAGCGCGGCACGGGCTTGGATTAATAAGCCGCAGTAGGGGAATTGGGATGCCGCGTGATCGCCATCCCATCACCCTACACCGACGCCCGCCATACAACAATCAGACCATGCGTAACTTAATCCTCATCCTCGGCGATCAGCTTGATCGCGAATCCAGCGTTTTCGATGACTTTGACCCACTGCAAGATCAGCTCTGGATGGCAGAAGTACGGGCGGAATCGACCCACGTTTGGAGCCACAAGGCGCGTACCGCGCTATTTTTATCGGCGATGCGGCATTTTGCTGAGGAACTAAAGGCCAAACAGTGGCCGCTGACCTATCTGAAACTGGATGAGCATGATTTTCCCAGTCTGGATGCGGCGCTAGACGCGATGCTGACGTCAGTAAAACTGTCCTCCGCAGCACCCGAGCGCGTGCTGTTGGTCAAGCCCGGCGACTTTCGCGTGCGGGCGCAGCTCAAGGCCGTGTGTGCGGCACATGAAATTGCCTATGCTGAGCGCACCGACACGCATTTTTATTGCAGTGAGGATGATTTTGCCGACTGGGCGCGTGGGCGCAAAGAATTTCGGTTGGAGCATTTTTATCGAATGCTGCGCAAACGCGAAAACGTGCTGATGGAAGGCGCGAAACCCGCCGGTGGCGAGTGGAATTACGATAGCGAAAATCGCGGCAGTTTTAGCGCCAAAGGGCCGGGCTTGGTGCCTGTGCCCAAGCGTTTTTTGCCGGATGCGATCACGACGAACGTCATCGCGCTGGTGGCGCGCGCGTTCAGCGATCACCCAGGTGCGCTAGACCAGTTTGATTGGCCGGTAACGCCGGAACAGGCGCGGGCTGCGCTGGATGATTTTATCGCCTATCGCTTGTGCGCTTTTGGCAACTTCCAAGACGCTATTTGGGCCAGCGAGCCCTATTTGTATCACTCAAAATTATCCGCAGCGTTGAATCTCAAATTGATTACGCCGCGCGCAGTGGTAGACGCGGCGGCGGCGGCATATCAAACCGGCAAAGCGCCTCTGGCTGCGGTAGAAGGCTTTATCCGGCAAATTCTAGGATGGCGCGAATACGTGCGCGGGCTTTACTGGCTGCGCATGCCCGGCTATGCGACGGAGAACGCACTGAATGCACAGGCACCGCTGCCAGCGTTTTACTGGACGGGCGAAACCGACATGGCCTGCATGCATGATGCGATTGGGCAAACGCTGAAATATGGCTATGCGCACCACATTCAAAGATTGATGGTGACGGGCTTATTTTCCCTGATGCTGGGTGTGCGCCCGGGGGAAATTCACGCGTGGTATTTAGCCGTCTATGTTGATGCCGTCGAGTGGGTAGAACTGCCCAATGTGATTGGCATGAGCCAATACGCCGATGGCGGCGTGATGGCGTCCAAACCCTATTGCGCCAGCGGCAAATACATCCAGCGCATGAGTAATTATTGCGCAGGCTGCAAGTACAAACCTGATGTTGCCACCGGCCCAGATGCTTGCCCGTTCACCACCCTGTACTGGGATTTTTTGGCGCAGCACAAAGCGCGTTTTGGCAAACATCCGCGCTCAGCCTTGCAATGGCGGGCGCTGGATCGATTGGCGCCAGATCAACTCAATACGATTCGGGCGCAGGCCAGCGCCCTGCGCGCAAGCTTGAGTTAATTTACAACCGCGCTAAACGCCGCGCACAAAACGCAATCGGCACGCCAAACAGGCCAGCAATCGCACCGCCTTTTAGAATCGCATGCCAAATGGAATGTTCGGTGTTGTGCAGGCGGGAAATTTGGCGCTCGCTCATCTGAATTTCACCTCATCGTGTGGCCTTAAGCTTACGCCGCAAAGCGGCATGAGCGCTTTAGCCATCTGCGTGGCTATTGATGCAACAACAATATGCTCAATTTTGTCGAAAAGATCCGTTCGCCCTGAGCCTGTCGAAGGGCAGAGCCGTAAATATCCTAACGAAGCCATAAGCATTCAAACATAGTCTGGCTGGGTCAATAGATAAACACCAAAGCCAACTCCGATGCGCTTAAAACGCGCCATTCGCCCGGCGCCAAATCACCCAAAGCCAAACCACCAATTTGTTCGCGATGTAGGCTTTCCACGTGGTTGCCCAAACACGCAAACATACGCCGCACTTGGTGATAGCGGCCCTCGGTTATGACCACGCGCACCGTGGTTGCATCGATGCTGACAAGGCTTGCCGGGCGCAGCGGTGTGGCTTCGCCGTCCAACATTAAAGTGCCCGCCGCAAACGCAGCGATTTCATCACCGCGCAAGGGCTGTGCCAATTGTGCAATGTAGCTTTTTGGCAAATGCGTCTTGGGTGCAGTGATCCGATGCTGGAGTTGCCCATCGTCAGTCAATAGCAACAGGCCCGACGTCGGCCGGTCAAGCCTACCGATTGGCGCGATAATAGGTTGACGCAAACGAAATCGTGCGGGCAACAGCTCATACACCACCTGATTCGGATCACGTGTTGAGCATGTGTAACCCGTCGGCTTGTGCAACATCAGCACCACACCCGGTGCGGGGTCAATACGGGTGCCGTCAATGAGGATCTGATGGGGGTCGCAGCCGCTTTTTTCATGCAACACCACGCCGTCCGCATCGCAGATTCGGCCATCGTCAAACATCGCTTGCACAGCCCTGCGCGAGCCATAGCCCAAATTGCCGATATATTTCAGCAGCTTCATTGCGATACCCCAAATCTGTAAAGCGGTGATCTTGCACGAAAACCATGAGCCGTTTGCGCGTGATGTAACGCCCCACCGTGGCACGCCGCTATGGCAAATTGTGTACGTCCAAAAGCGATTGCTCCAACGCGCGGCGCTCTAAATTCGGGGTCTGCACCACTTCCGCCAGCATGCGCACCACACCCAAACGTCGATCTTCTAGCACGACGCCGACTGCCAACAGCCCAGCGTGCGCGCCGTAAACGCGGCATTGCCCGGGCGGTGCATCGACCTGAAAACGCTGAGCTTGCAAAAAACGTGCGGTTTGCGCCGCGTCGATCCACACGATGGGTAAGTGCACAATACCCGCGTCGATCGGTGCTAACAGTGCACGGCGCTCGGGTTTGCTCAACGCGCCCAACTGATCGAGCGTCAGCATTTGCATGCCTTCAAACGGCACCACCCAAAGCCGCCGCAACGCGCTGACGTGCGCACCACAACCGAGCAATTCGCCAATGTCTTCAACCAAAGAACGCACGTACGTGCCGGTGCCACAGACGATTTCCAACGTCAGCCAATCGCTGCCAAAGTCCAGCAATTCCAGCCGATGAATCTGCACTTGGCGCTCAGCGCGCGCGATTTCGATGCCCTGACGCGCCAGCGTGTAAAGCGCTTTGCCCTGATGTTTTAGCGCCGAATACATCGGCGGGCGCTGCAGAATTGCGCCGCGAAATTGCCGCAGAATTGCCTCAATGCGGGCGCGATCAAACGCGGCTACGTGGCGGGTTTCGATGATTGCGCCATCGGCGTCGGCGGTATCGGTACGAATACCGAGCTGGATGCGGGTGGTATAGCTTTTGTCCGCTTCCAACATGTAGGTGCAGGTTTTCGTCGCCTCGCCAAACGCCAGCGGCAGTGCGCCGGTGGCGAGCGGATCTAGTGTGCCAGCATGCCCAGCCTTTTTTGCGCCCAACATCGCACGCGCTTTGTGCAGCGCCACGTTTGAGCTCATGCCCGTAGGTTTGTCGAGCAGCAGAATCCCAGAAATTTTCATCGGTAGGCTTGTACAGGTCGCGCGTGCGACACGGTAAAAAAGGAGCCAATAAAGATAGCGGAAATACTGTGTCTGCGTAGAATCCACGGATCCTTTAAGCAACTTAAGACCACAACCATGGCTGTTAGCGTTTTCGACATCTTTAAAATTGGCATTGGCCCATCTTCGTCGCACACCGTCGGCCCGATGCGTGCAGCCGCGCGCTTTGGTGAACGTTGGCTGCTGGAGCGCAATTTGTTGAGCCAGCTGGTGCGCATGCGGGTTGAGCTTTTTGGCTCGCTCGCACATACAGGGCGCGGCCATGGCACCGACAAGGCGATCTTGCTTGGGCTTGAGGGCAACTGGCCCGATCAAATTGACCCGGATCACATGACGCCGCGCCTCGAGGCGATTCGCGCAACCAAGAAATTATTGGTGCTGGGCACGCATGAAATTGGCTTCGATGAAAAATATGATCTGGCTTTCAATAAGCGCCAAAAGCTGCCGTATCACAGCAATGGCATGCGCTTTACCGCATATGGCGCAAACGAAACGGTGTTGGCAACGCGGGACTATTATTCCGTTGGCGGTGGCTTTGTCGTCAACCAAGACGAGGCTGCCGAAGATAAAATCGTGCCGGACCGCACCGAGCAGCCGTACCCGTTTTCATCCGGCGACGAACTTCTGGCGATCTGCGCCGCCGAGCATTTAAGCATCGCCCAAGTGATGCGCGCGAACGAGCGCGTTTGGCATGACGATGCCTACGTCACCACACACCTTCAGCAGATTTGGCAAGCGATGCAAGATTGCGTCGTGCGCGGCACCCGCGCCACCGGCGTGCTGCCGGGCGGCTTAAAAGTGCGCCGCCGTGCGCCGGAAATGCTGCGCGAACTGGCGTCTAGGCCCGAGCAAGCGCTGCGTGATCCGCTAACGATTCTTGATTGGGTCCATCTGTATGCGCTGGCGGTCAATGAAGAAAACGCTGCTGCCGGGCGCGTGGTGACCGCACCCACCAATGGCGCGGCTGGCATTATTCCGGCGGTGCTGCATTACTACACGCGCTTTTGCCCGGGTGCAAACGATGCCGGCGCGCATGAATTTTTATTGACTGCCGGTGCGATCGGTATTTTGTACAAAGAAAATGCCTCGATCTCGGGTGCTGAAGTGGGCTGCCAAGGCGAAGTCGGCGTCGCCTGTTCGATGGCGGCGGGCGGCCTAGCAGCGGTGCTGGGCGCCAATGTGATGCAGGTAGAGAACGCCGCGGAAATCGGTATGGAACACAATCTGGGCTTGACCTGCGACCCGATTGGCGGGCTGGTACAAATACCCTGTATTGAGCGCAACGCCATGGGCGCAGTCAAAGCCATTAACGCCCAGCGCCTAGCGATGCGTGGCGATGGCAAGCACCGGGTTTCGCTCGATAAAGTGATTAAAACCATGCGCGAAACCGGCAAGGATATGGCGGAAAAATACAAAGAAACCAGCCGCGGTGGCTTGGCGGTTAATGTGATTGAGTGTTGAGGTTGGAGTCATTTGCCGTGTCGCCGTGTGGCGGCCGAGCGCCCCAAAACAGCAGCAATCAGCAGCCCAGCCGTGATGGCAACCAACGCTTTTATAACGAATTGATAGGCGAGCGCGGCACCACTTAGTGCCAACGCGGTGGTGATTAAACGCCCCGGTTCGTGCCGCACAAAGCCCAATGCCGCCAACAAAATAGCGCTGACGGCAAGTAGCACAGAAATGCCTTTGCCGCGCTTACTCCAATCCACTGCTGGCGCAGCGTCGGGCGCCGCTGCCATCACCGGCGCATCTTCAAACCAACTGCTGACGCGATCTTTGACGCGCGTGGCGGCGCCACTGGCGACGTCTGCCGCATTTTGCACCAGAGTTTTTGGCAGAGGCGCATTCAAATAGCTGCCCCAATCGGTTAAAAATGCCAGCGCGAAAGCCAACATTGCAAGCGCTAGCGCCAAAATTCCCGCGTGCGCGCGGCGTGCGACGGGTTCGATTGTCGCTTCGTCATTGCCCTCACTCATTTGCCAATACCCTGTTTTTCCGTAGCTTCGGCTTCCGTAGCTTCGGCTTAAGCATCGTGCCGGTGCAGGCATGCGCGCCGCAACGGCAAGCCCAGATGCGTTTCAAGCGCTGCGTGTGCGCCACTTCCAAACGAATACCATAGTCAAAACAAATCTCTTCGCCGACGTTAATTGGACGGATGGCTTCCAGGTAGAGCTTGTCTTTTTCTTCTTCGTAGTCTTTGTTGACATAAACAACGGCCTCGCAATTGGGCGCACAGCTGTGGTTGATCCAGCGCGCGGCGTTGCCGTTTGCGCCGCCGTCAACTAAAAATTTGTCGTTCAAAGTGAATAAAAACGTGTGGCCGTATTCGGTGTTGTCACCATACAAATCGGCGGCTGTTTCTGGGGAAATACGCGCACCACGATACTCAATAATGCGCTCGCCGACGATAAACCCTGTCAGCGCAAACACGCCCCGACCGTGGATCGCTGAACTTCGGACGATGATGCGTCGTGCCATGCAGATAAATCCTTTGCAAAGCGCCAATACTGCAACGCTGCTGTGTGGCTGGCAACTGACATTTGCCCTAAACCTGTTAGTTGCAACAGCTTATGCACGTATCAAATCAAAATAAACTCGCCTCAAGTCAACGCGCCCGCCCATTGCCGGAACGACGAAACTGTAGCAAAGTGGCGGCTAGTGAAAATCTTCTCGAGTGGAGTTCGGTCATGCGCATTTTCCAAGCAGCAGTCATCGCGTCATTGGTATGGGTTTGTTTTTGCCCAACACTAAACGCCGCGCCGAAGATATTTAAATGGACCGATGCAAACGGTCAAGTGCACTTTGATTCAGCGCCGCCACCAGGACAAGCAACGGAAAAAGTGCGTATTCGCAAGGGCGTCGATGCACCGCCTGCAGCGCCCACAGACGCTGCTGCTGCAACCACCGCCAGCACCGCAGCCGGGGAAAAGCCCACGTTGAGCCCAGAGCAGCGTACTGAACTCAGCAAATATTGCGGCTCCATGCGCGAGCGAATCTCCGTGCTCAAGCAGGGCGGGCGGGTGGTTGAGAAAAATCCAGATGGTTCGCGACTTGCGTTGAACGCCGATGCAGTGACAGAAAAATTGCGAGCTGACGAAGGTAATGTCAAAACCTATTGCACGGCGAACGGGCTCTGATTGAGCAACCGAAAGTTTTCGCGACTTAACGCGGTCTAGGCTGTACTGCGCTCTAATTGTTCGGCGCAGCATGTTTGGTGCGCTGTAGCTCGGTGTTGGCAAAACACGCAAAACAAACTTTCAACAGCCAACGCGTTTGCCTTGGCAGTTAGGGCGATAACAAAGTTCTAACCCCTCAAATCTAAAATGGAGCCCCATCATGAGCATGAATATTCTTTCTAAATTTTCCGGTGCGACCTTGGCTTTAATGGCGGCGAATCTAGCCACCGCTGGCGATATGGCCGCAGACAGCAAAATGGCCGCAAGTGATTCCGTCGAACTAATCCACTGCGCAGGCGTGAACACCTGTGCGGGCGTCAATGACTGCAAAACCGCGACTAACGAATGCAAAGGCCAAGCCGGCTGCAAAGGTCAAAGTTTCACCAGCGCAACCGCCGCTGCGTGCAGCGATATGGGCGGCAAAGCGATCGACCTGGACGCCAAAACCACCGCTTCTGCTGCCGGTTTTGTGCACTGCATGGGTGCCAACATGTGCAAAGGCCACAACGATTGCAAAACCGCTGACAATGCCTGTAAAGGCCATGGCAGCTGCAAAGGCAAAGGCTTCATTGCGCTGCCCGTTGCCAGTTGCAAAGCCGTCGGCGGCACTGCGGGCTAAGGTAGCAATTTTGGCTTGAATGTTTTGCCAAGGTAAGACAAACACATGCAAAAGCAGCCCCGGCCATTTTTAGGATTCGGCCTGGGGCTGCGACCGCAGTATTTTGCTGAAATTGAAGGCTGGTCGACGTCGTTAAATGCGCCGGAAGCGAACGCGGCAAAAATTGACTGGTTTGAGATTACTTCGGAAAACTTTATGGTCGCGGGCGGCAAGCCTCGGCACTACTTAGAATTTGTCCGCGCGCGCTATCCACTGGTGATGCATGGCGTATCGCTTTCCATCGGCGGTAGTGATCCACTCGATCAACACTATTTGCGCGGCCTGAAACAACTGATGCATGAGATCGAACCCGCGTGGGTTTCTGATCATTTGTGTTGGACTGGCATTGATGGCGTCAACAGCCACGATTTGTTGCCATTGCCATACTCGCAAGCGGCAATCGCGCACGTGGTGGCGCGCGTGAATTACGTGCAGGAATTTCTCGGTCGCGAAATTTTGTTGGAAAATCTGAGTTCTTACGTCGCATTCAACAGCTCAGAAATGCCGGAGTGGGAATTTGTTGGCGAAATCGCCCAGCGCAGTGGTTGCAAGTTACTTCTGGACGTTAACAACATCCAAGTCAGCGCACACAATCACGGTTTTGCGGCACTGGATTACCTTGCGGGCATCCCGATCGATTGCGTTTGGCAAATCCATCTGGCCGGCCACAGCAAACATGGGGATTACGTAATCGACACCCATGATCACCCGGTTCCTGCTTCAGTTTGGGCGCTCTATGAAGCGGCAATTTGCCGCTTTGGTGCAGTCAGCACGATGATTGAGCGCGATGACCATATGCCACCGTTCGCAGAGCTTATTGCTGAGCTGGATGTGGCGCGCATTAGTCATGCGCGCGCCATTGCAATGCGCGCATGAGCGCTGAGCTTGCACAGCTACAGCGCAGTTTTTTGGCGGCGATGCGAGCCGCTGAGGCTACTGCGGCACTGGCGACACAGCTGGGCGATGGCGATATCAACCGTTCGGGAATTGGGCTTGCGATTTATCAAAACGCCTACAGCGCACGTTTGACCGACGCCCTGGCGAATGATCACCCACAGTTAGGAAAGTTTTTGGGCGATGCGCTTTGGCTTGAGCTTTGCGGACGCTACATTCAAGCGCAGCCATCGCGGTTTAGTTCACTGCGAAATTTTGGTGATACGTTGCCAGATTTTTTGCGCGCCACCGAGCCTTATGCCACGCGCGGCGTGCTCGCTGAATTGGCGCAGTTTGAGCGCCGCTTACTGGATTGTTTTGACGCGCCTGATGCCAGCGTTGCGACCTGGGCGCAATTATTAGCGACGCCGGGCGAGCACTGGCCAGATATGCGGGTGCGTTTCCACCCCAGCCTGCAGCGCCATACGGTGCAATGCAATAGCGTCGAGATTTGGCGTGCGCTCAAGGCGCAGCTTGACCCGCCAGAACTAATCGCCGCATCTAAAAATTGGATGCTTTGGCGCGACCATGAGCGTGTTACGCGCTTTCGTGCGCTGGGTTCTGCTGCACAAGAATACGAAGACGCCGCCTATCAGTGCTTTCAAACGGGAGGCAACTTCGCCGGCTTGTGTGAGTTGATGCAGCAAACACATGACAGCAGCGAAGTGCCAGCGCTTGCACTCGGGCTGTTACAGCGCTGGTGCAATGAAGGTTGGATTGCAAATTGGCGGACAGAATGAGGATTTACTTTCCCGTGGATTTCGACATCGTAGGCAGGCCGCAATTTTTGTTTTTCGGGCATACCCCGATGTTTTAGAGATGAAATCGAATTTAGCT
>JANNYO010000252.1:0-3965 GCA_031410115.1 Rhodanobacteraceae bacterium
AAACAAGTCTCGCCGCACAGGCAATACGGCAAACAAGTCGTGCCCTGCAAATCATTGTCCATGGGCTATGCTTGATGCCAAACAAAACGCGCCGCCCACTATGACCCACCCTCAATCCAATCTCGCTTTACCCGAACGCGAACTGTCGGATTATTTGACCCAGCATGTGCCAGGATTTACCGGCCCACTTCACGCAGAAAAATTTAACGGTGGGCAATCAAATCCGACCTATTTGATACGTGCGGCAAGCGGGCAGTATGTGCTGCGGCGCAAACCGGCGGGCGTTTTATTGGCGTCCGCACATGCGGTGGATCGGGAATTTCGCGTGCTTAACGCGTTAGCGCAAACAGACGTGCCGGTGCCGCGTGCGCTGCACCTTTGCTTAGACGATGCGGTTATCGGCAGCGCGTTTTATCTGATGGAATATGTTGATGGACGTGTGTTTTGGGATCCAGAGTTGGCGCAGATTCCGGTATCTGATCGGGCGCAGTATTACGCCGAAATCGCACGCGTAATGGCGGCGATTCACCGGCTAAACCCAAGTGCGATTGGCTTGGCTGATTTCGGCAAACCCGGCAATTATTTCGCACGCCAGCTGAAACGCTGGGGCGAGCAATATGTGTTGAGCATGACCGACGCCATACCCGCGATGGATGCGCTGATTGCCGCACTGCAAAAGCGACTTCCGAGCGAAAGTCTCGCCGATCAGATCAGTCTCGTACACGGCGATTTTCGCGTCGACAATTTAATGTTTCACCCGACACGCCCAAAAATTATCGCAGTGATGGATTGGGAATTGTCCACCTTAGGCGAAGCGCTGAGTGACGCGGGCTATTTCTGCATGGCGCTGCGTTTGCCCAGCAACCCGACACTGCCCGGCTTAGCCGGAAAAAACCGCGCCGAATTGGGCATTCCGAGCGAATCAGAATGGCTAGCAAACTACTTTCAAGAATCTGGGCAGCAGCAGCCAGCAGATTGGCCGTTTTACATCGCATTCAATTTTTTTCGGCTGGCAGCGATTGCTCAAGGCGTAAAAAAGCGCGCTGGCTTGGGCAATGCCTCAAACGCGCGCGCGAATGAAGTTGGGGCAATGGTGGGGTTGCTGGCAGCACAGGGATTAGTGGCGCTGGGTGGTTAGGTCGCATTTGTAACGAATGGACTCATCTGCTGCAAGCACCTACCACCCGCCTCCAGAGCGACAATCAGCTAACCCGACGGCATCCGGTGGAATCGCACTGCTACTATCCGCTTTCTGACCGCAAGTTGGCGTCATTCAACATTAAAACTCAAATGCCACCATTTACCGTTAGGCGAAACACGCATTATGTTGCTGCTGCATTAGTCAGCCTATTCTCACTGGTGGGTTGTGTGTCCATGCCCCCTGCGACGGTAAGTCGGCTGGATGGGCGGGAGCTGTCATTTGTTCTGCGCGGCGAAGCAGGGCCTACCGCTGTGTTCCAATCGGGGTTAGGTGACGGTAAGTCGACCTGGGCGGGCGTCATAGAACGCCTCAATGTTTCGGATTCGATTTTTGCTTACGACCGACCGGGCTATGGATCAAGTTCTCAAACCGACCAGCCGCGTGACCCGTGCTCGATAGCAACAGAACTCCGAGATACGCTGCGATCAGCCAATGTGAAGCCACCCTACATTCTAGTTGGTCACTCAATTGGTGGTTTGTATCAATACGCGTTCGCAGTAATGTACCCAGATGACGTAGCGGGTTTGCTGCTGTTGGACCCGACACACCCAGCGCATTGGTCCACTATGAAAGAGCAAGCCCCCGGCGCGGCGCGGATTATAAGCACGCTCAGACTTACGCTGTTTTCGTCGATTATGCGGCGGGAATTCGATGCGCAGGCGGTTTGTATGGCGCGCTTGCGGGCGCTCAAAGCGCCGGACGTCCCGGTAAAACTGCTGGTGCGATCGCGCTTTGAAGACATGGAAATTGGCGCGTTTGAAGAAATGGTGCGCAGCCTTGAAGTGCAGTGGACACAGCTGCTTCCTCGCGCCGAACGGTTACAGGTCGAATCGGCTGGGCACTATATTCATAAGGATCGGCCTGACATTGTTGTTCAGCAACTTCAGGCACTCCGCGCCAGCACACAGGCACGGCTAAAGTGATCGCAACTAGCAAACTAGCCGGCCGCTCTCCACTCGCGCGCCAACAGACCATAGATGACTGAGTCCGAGACTTGTGCGCCGACGATCCAGCGTTCGCGAAGATAGCCCTCTTGCTTGAAGCCAAGCTTCTCCAAGCTGCGTGCCGATGCCGTATTTCGGGGATCGATGTCTGCTTCTAGACGATTCATTGCGAGATCTTCAAACGCAAACGTTAGCAAACTACTGACCGCTTCGAACATGTAGCCTTTGCGCCAATACTCTCGGGCAATGCCGTATCCCACTTCACCTCGACGGCACGGTTTCATTAAATTGAAGAGCGAGCAGGTTCCGATCAGAGTTTCCCGATTGCGCAGGAAGACTCCGAGTCGGAGATGCTCGCCTGCTGCGAGTTCATGCAGTTCTTTTTCAACCAGGGCTACCGCTTGGGTCAGCGAAGTCCAGGGTTCTGAACTCCAGTAACGCATGAATTCCGGGTCAGAATAGATGCGCAAAAGGCTTTCCGCATCTTCCGCGCGCAGTGGACGAAGCGTGAGCCTGTTGCTGGTGAGCTGTATGTGGGAAAAGGTCTGCATGTGTAGCTTGCCTGTCTATAACAAACCTACTTAGTCGCCGCCAAAAGCTCCCGCTGCTGCCAGCGCGCACGTCGGGCGCGGTTGGTGACGGCGGCGACTAAATGGCGTGGGCGGATGGGCTTGGTTAAATAATCATCACCGCCAAAGTGCAGCGCATCAAAACGTTTTTCGGTGTCGTCGTCACCCGACAACAAAATCACCGGGGTAAAAATGGTGCGCTGATGGGATCGATACAGCGCGAGTAGTTCAAGCCCGGTGATATCGGGCATGTACAAATCTGCCAAGATCACATCCGGGTGGAAACTTTCCAGCACTTTCAGGGCGTTTTGCGGGGAATTCAATACGCACGTGACCATGCCGTTGTGGCGCAAAACCGAATCGACAAACATCGTCATCGACAAATCATCATCAATAATCAGCACTTGATAGGGCTTGCGGCGGTCTTCAACCAGCTCGCGCAAACGCGCGCCGATTTTGGCTTTATCTTCAGGGTAGATGAAAAATTGATCCGCGCCCGAGCGAATCGCTTTCAGGCGCAACTCAAGCGAATCCTCATCCGACAGCACGATCAATGGCGGCAGCATCGCATCCTTGCCGCCGCCGCGCGAGCCGACAATGGTTTGCCAGCTCTGTAATTGCTCAATATCAATCAACAAGGCCTGTACTTGGCTGTTACTAATTTCCGCGATTACCGGCGCTGAGGTTTGCGAATGGCGCAGCGCAAAACCATCGCTAGCCAGCGCATATTCCAGCGCTTTGGCGCGCTCAGTCCGTGCGCTAATATAAAAAATTTGCGGCTTTTCCGGCTCAATAACGGTGGCATGCTGGGTCAAGTCCGTTACTGACACGTCCATTTGCAAGCGAAACAGCGCTTCACCGATGCCTTCAATCAGTATCCCTAATTGACCAAGCTGATGCGGTTTAGGCGACATGGCGCCGTCGACAAACGAGCTCAAATACGCAGAAAATCCGAGTAGGCATTCGCCCAAATCATTTAAATCGCGATCCTGCGCCTGTTCACTTAACGAATCCGACAGCTCATAGAGTTCTTTCGCTTGATTGCGATTCCAGTTTTCACTAATCGCTTTGCGTGCGGAAAGAAACACTTCACGCGACTGGCGGGCAATCAATTCTTGGTCGGGTGACAGATTAGCCATAAGTTCCAATCCTAAATATTTGCACGAGTGTAACGAAAACCTATGGCAACCGCCGCCATTGCCACCATCGCCGAAGTGGGACGATAAAAAACTAAAGAATAAAAAAGCGGCT
>JANNYO010000253.1:0-1167 GCA_031410115.1 Rhodanobacteraceae bacterium
GGCTTTGAAGGCAAGCTCACCAGCAGCAAATGGGCAGCAATTGCAAAATGTTCGCCCGACACTGCATTGCGCGATATCAACGACCTTCTTGCGCGTGGACTATTGCAAAAATCACCATCTGGTGGACGGAGTACTAGCTACGAACTAGGTCAATTTACAAGGCAATAAATGTCTGAAGATTCTCTATTTTAGATACTCTGTTCAAACGCAAGCATTTAGTAAAAATTTATTGTTTAAATAGCATGCGCTGGGATTCGATAAAAACGGTTGTTAATAAAGGGTTGATCGTTGGCGAGCATGCCGTGAATAGCGTGCAACAACTTGCGCATCACCGCGCATACGGCTTGCAATTTCTTTTTACCATTGTCCACCAGATGGTCGAAATAGGCCTTTACGTATGGGTCGTGTCGCTTCGCGCTCAATGCGGGCATATACAGTGCTGCGCGTATGAAGCGGTTTCCGGCTTTAGACAAGCGTGGTTTTTTATGGACACTTTTGCCCGAGTCAAAAGCGCGCGGATCAAGCCCCGCATACTTTACCCACTCTCGATTAGTCAAGCCTTCGGGTAGCAAGAGCAACTCGCCCATCAGTGCGATAGCACTGGTATTAGCGATGCCCTTCACGCTCGTCAATAGCGTCAATGTGCGGCTTAGCAAAGGACATTTCTTAATGGCCTCAAGTGCTTCTTGATTCATCTGCACAATACGTTTTTCTAGCTGTGTAATGGCAAGCTTTGCATCACGCAACACCGCCTTGGACGTGAGCGCGTTTACCGATAAAGCATGGAGTTGGTTTTTAGCTTTGGCCTTCGCTTTAGTGAGCCCGTTAATGCACCGCGCTAGGCTACGCAGGGCTATTCTGTCGTTCGACGGACGTGTCCAAGCAACAAAATCCATGCGCTCAGCAAATTGCGCCAGCGTCTGTGCATCAACGGCATCAGTCTTGCTATTTTTCATCAGCGCTTTGGCAAAATTATGCGAGGCTTTAGGGTTAACTACCATCAGCTTTAATCCGGCATCGTGCAATGCTACCGATAAGTCAAAGTGGTATGCACCAGTCGCTTCAAGGCAAATAATGACACCACCCAATGCGGCTAGTTTCTTCACCAATCGAGCGCGATCAGCCGGTGCATTGACAAATTTCTGGGCAGTTCCATCTTTGCCGTTT
>JANNYO010000254.1:0-22299 GCA_031410115.1 Rhodanobacteraceae bacterium
GAGGAGGGTGGTGGCGTCGCGTAGCAGCCCAACATTGACCGCGATCAGCAGCCCAGCAACGCCAAGTTGACTCGCCATCAGCGCCGTCCTGAGGCGGCGTGAAACGTTGCGAGCCATCGCGTTTCGCCCGGCATTGAGCGCGCCGTTTGCCGACGGGTGCCCGCACGCGCGCCGAACAGACTTTGCCAGGCCGAGAAACTAATCACGGCGACTGGACGTTCGCTGCCTACCGCTGTTTTCGTGCGGAAAAATTGCCCCAAAGCCATCGGCGGTGCAAAAAGGGCTGCGTACAAGTCTCGCCGGGAGGCGACATGGAAAAAGCCTAGGTTGCCTTGACCGCAAGTCGCGGTCGCAATTCCAAAGTCGCACGCAAGCCAAGCGCCAATAAATCACGATGGCGTTTGCTTTCCGCAGGCATTAACTCTGGCACCAAAACATCGGTGCGGGTCGACCAATGTCGGTCGGCGCCCGCGCTCAAAACTGCGGCCTGTATCGCAAATTCTAAATCTACCAAGCCGCCCTGCCCCTGTTTGATGTCGAGCATCCCGTCTGTGGAACGATCAAGCTCAGCGCGCAGCCGTTCGCGCATTTGCGCAACTTCTTTTTGCACCGCATTTGGCTCCCGTGGCAAAGCCAGAATTTGATCACGCAGCTGATCAAACTGCCCAGCCAAAGCGACGTCACCTGCAATCCAGCGCGCGCGCACCAGCGCTTGATGCTCCCAAAGCCAGGCTTCGCGCCGTTGATAATCGCCATAGGCAGCCAAGCTGGTAACCAGCAACCCCTTATTGCCGTTCGGACGCAGCCGCGTGTCAATCGCGTAAAGTGCGCCAAAGCGCGTGGGTGTGGTCAATAGTGAAATCACCCGTTGCGCAAGCTTGACAAAAAAACGCTGACCTTCAATGACTTTGGCACCTCTAGTTTCGCTCGCAGCGGCATGTTGGTCATAGACAAACACCAGATCCAGATCTGAGGCAAAATTCAGCTCGCCACCGCCCAAACTGCCATAGCCCAGTACGGCAAAACCGACGCCACTTGCGCCACTGCCGGTTGGAATCCCATGGACACGCGCTAGTTCGCGCCATGCAAAGCGAACGACCTGGGCAATGAGGGTATCGGCCAAATCACTGAGCCCACTAACCGCATTTAATGCCGAGATTCGCCCTTGCAAAAAACCCACCGCTAAACGCAGCTGCACACTGTGTTTGAAGGCAATTAGCAGTTCGAAAGCATGTTCAATGTCATCAATATCAGCGCTGCTGATCTCAATGTTCGCCTCAAGCTGCAAGCTAGCAAAATCATAGGCAAGATTTAATCGGCGCAAATCCAGCAGCTCATCCATCAGCATCGGCGTTGCGGTAATCAATTGCGCTACCCAAGCGCTTTGGGTAAAAAGCTGCACCAAGCGCTCGGCGACGGCCGGCTTTTCCGCTAGTAGCGCTAAATACGCACTGCGCCCGGCAATCGCCTGTAAAAACGCAATCAACCGCAGCGCGCACGCCTCAATTTTTGCCACCGAATGTGGCTGTTTAAGGGCCAATGCCCACAACATCGGCACCACTTTATCCATCCGTGTACGCCCGCGCGCGCTGGATGCTTGCACCGCAGCACTGTCGGCAAAGCCAATCAGCGCCTGCCAAAGCTCAACGCTGATTGCAGACGGCTTAGCGCTTTGTGCGTTCAACTCCCGATTTGGCCCGGTTAGCATCTGCCACATCATCGATGCTTGCGCATGTGCGTCGTCAGCGGTGAGGGGCATCAAGTCTTGTCGATCAGGTGACACAGCAGATGATTCAAGCTGCGTCACTTGAGTTGCAAGGGAAGTTTGAGTTGGCAGTGCAATGGCTTCGCCAAAGCGCTGATGCACCCGAATGCGCAGTGTTTGCAGCTCAGCAAAAAATTCATCCGTCGAAGAAAATCCTAAACTAGCGGCAATCCGCGCACAGATAGCCGGGTCGACGGGCAAAAAATGTGTTTGTTGATCCCCCAGCATTTGTACGCGATTTTCGACGCTGCGCAAAAATAGGTAATCCGCGCGCAATGTTTGCGCATCCTCCGGGGTCAGCCACGCCGCTGACGCTAACGCCGAAAGCGCTGGCAAACTGCCCGAAACCCGCAATGCCAGATCCCGGCCACCGCGAATCAGTTGCTCCAATTGGATTAAAAATTCAATCTCACGAATGCCGCCGGGCCCAAGCTTTAAGTTGTCACCCAAGTCCGCCTTGCGCACTTCCGCGTCAACCATGGCTTTCATTTCGCGCATGCCTTCAAACGCGGCGAAATCGAGGTAACGGCGGTAGATAAAAGGTCGCAATAATTCGCGCAACCGCTCGCCACCGGCAATATCGCCAGCGATCGGTCGTGCCTTGATCCAGGCATAGCGCTCCCAGTCGCGGCCTTCACGCTGATAGTAGTCTTCCATCGCGGCAAAACTCAGCGCCGGCTGCCCCGCCGTGCCAAAAGGCCGCAGCCGAAGATCTAGGCGATAGCAGCTACCGAGCGGCGTACGCTCCGTCAAAAGCTGGGCCAAACGTCGCGTGATGCGGGCAAAGTACTCGCCATTATCCAGCATACGCACTGGATTGCCGCTGCCTTCTGGCTTGATTGCATTATTGCGCTCGCGAGACTCACTTTTCCGTACCGCTTCGCGAGACTCACCCGCACTCGCGTAGCACAAAATTAAATCAATATCAGAGGAAAAATTGAGCTCGTGCCCGCCCAGTTTGCCCATCGCAAACACGCACAGGCGCACCGGCGCACCCTGGGCGTCGCAGGCGGTGCCAAAACGCGCCGCAATTTCAGTTTCAGCCAGCAAAAGCGCCGCTTCAATACAGCGCTTCGCCGTGTCGCTGGCATAGCCTAGGCTTTGCTCGACACTTAACGCTGACGTGCACTCCAAGGCGATTTGCGCGATCGATCGGCGCACTCGGTATTCGCACAGCGCGCTCGCGGTGATCGGCGCTGTTAATTCCGGGGGCTGCGTCAAGTCCGCTATCCACGCCGGATTGGCGCGCAGCAGATCAACGGCAAAATCGCTTGCGAGTGCCGTTTGTGTCAGCGCCGCTATTGCTTCCGGCGTCGGGCTAATGTTCGAACTTTCGGCTAGACCAACCAACTCAAGCGCAAGCGTTTGCGCAGTTACGCGCGCACTCAAAACGTTTTCAACGCTGTTATGCAATGACTTCACCCATTTCCGCAGAACGACTCTTTTGCCGTTTCGCCTTCCGGCGAGACTCTTTTGCCGTGTCGCCTTCCGGCGAGACTCTTTTGCCGTTTCGCCTTCCGGCGAGACTCTTTTGCCGTGTCGCCTTCCGGCGAGACTCTTTTGCCGTGTCGCCTTCCGGCGAGACTCTTTTGCCGTGTCGCCTTCCGGCTATACCAACTTTAGTTATTACATTGCGGTGTCGTCGCCGCGCGCGGCAAACCGAAAATCGCCAAAGCCTGAGTTAAATCTGCAATCAAATCATCCACATGTTCCAAACCAATTGACAACCGAAGCAGGTTGTCCGGCGTGGTACTGGTGGGGCCTTCGACCGATTGCCGATGTTCGACCAAGCTTTCTGTGCTGCCTAAACTCGTCGCATTCGTGAATAGCCTTAAGCGGCTAGCGACCAATATGGCGCGCGCGCGGTCACCTTTGACTTGAAAACTCAGCATGCCACCGAACCGGCGCATTTGCCGCGCGGCGATATCATGCCCTGCATGGCTGGAAAGCCCCGGATAATGGGTTTTTTCCACGCCTGGATGCGTGTACAAAAACGCGGCTATTTTTTCCGCGCTGTCGCAATGCCATGCCAAACGGCAGGGCAAAGTGCGAATACCCCGTAAGGTTAGCCATGCAGCGAACGGCGACGCTGTGCCACCCAACAATTTTCGCAATTCAAACAAGCGCGTGCGCAATGCAGCGTCACGCGTGATCAAGCTGCCGCCCATATTGTCGCTGTGCCCTGAAATATATTTTGTCGTCGAGTGCAGCACGACATCCGCACCCAAATCGAGCGGTTTCAACAATATTGGTGTTGAAAACGTCGCATCTACTACGCTTTTCGCCCCGACAGATCGCGCCAAATTCGCAACAAATTCAACGTCAGTGACCTTAATCAGCGGGTTTGACGGGGTTTCCATCCACACCATTGCCGGGTCAGTTGCAAATGCGCTACGCACCGCGGCGTGATCCGTTAAATCCACCAACACACAGCGTAAGCCCATCCGTCCGCCTTCTTCCACAAACAGTTTACGAATCGCAAAGTATGTATCGTCGGCTAAAATAACGCGATCACCCGGCTTTAGCGTGTGCAACAGCGCTGCCGCTGCCGCCAAGCCGGTGGCAAAAAACAGCGCTTCGCCACCACCTTCAAGTGCGCCGAGCGCAACTTCAAGCTGTTCTTGCGTCGGATTGGTGTAACGTTGATACAAATAGCCATCGTTCAATGCACTGTCCGCCGGGTGCTCAAACGTCGTCGCCATATGAATCGGCTGGCTCAAGCTTTTGGTTTGTGGGTCGACGTGAAAACCCGCGTGCACAGCCAGCGTTTCAATAGCGAGCGTTTGCGGGATTTGCGGCGCTTTCGCGAAACTGGTCATTGTGTATTGCCCTTTTAAAAGATGGAGAACTTCCCTGTTGATTCAACCAATGCCCCTAGTCATCATCCCTCCGCACAGGCGGCGATCCAGACTCATTTGCCGTGTCGCCTTCCGGCGAGACTCGGTAACGTGTGGTTGCGCCAACTAAATTGCCGCCTGCGCGGGAATGACGATTTCGGCATATTCGCGAGACTCATTTGCCGTGCCGCCTGATCGGCGAGACTTAATTGCCAAGGCACACATAAATTAACCCAGACAGCGCTTTAAAAAAGCGACTTCCCGGCTGCGTATTTCGCCTAAAAACGGCTTGGCGCCATCAAGAGCGACGAAAGCGGCGAAACCGCGCTCCAAAAACAGCTGTAGTGCGCCCAAACCGGCCAGTTTTGCTGGCCATCGGCACATTTGCAGCAAACGATACATCAATGGAATTTGCACTACGCGCGCCAATTCACGGCCTAGACGCAAAATCAGAGAAAGCTGATGTCGACGCAGTTCAACCGGCACATTCAGGCGATAAGCGCGCACATAATCCGCTTCATTGAGCGCACCCGGTGGCAAATGCATCAGCATTGCCAGATCCAGCTCGTGGCTCAGCGCATTGAGCTCTACCGCACGGCTGACCGTGCCGAGCACAGCACCTGGAAGCACCTTAACCATAATCGGATAAATCCGCTCGACGTCATTGTCGCGCCGGGCAAAATCAGCGTCGCCATACAGTTCATTTAGAAAAAAGTTGCAGGCGAGGCGATTTTTCGGCACCAATCGCACGTCGGAATAGTCACGTTCCAAGCGCGCAGCTTGCCAAATTTGCAAATTTTTTAAACGCGGATCAGCGTTGCGCGCATCGCTTGGGTCACGCGCACGCCGCACCCGTTCTAGCTGAGATTTCAGCGCTGCGGCGCCACTGGCTTTGGAAATTGTTTGTGCGCTTGCCATTGTTTGCTAGCCGCTCAAGCCGAACTTTGGTTCGAATCTAGGCGTTTTAAAACCGTAACGAGCTCTTCTGCTGTGCGCCGGAAAAGCGCCGTCGCCTCGACGTGCTGATAACGCAAAATGCCACTCGCATCGATTAAAAACGTTGCACGCTTCATTCCCAACAGGCCTTTGGCGCCGTAGAGCTTGGCGACGTTTAAGCCAATATCGGACAGCAAGGTGAAGGGCAATTGGCGTTTTTGTTTGAACTTGATATGGCTCGCGCTATTTTGTGCGCTGATGCCAACTATGGTCGCGTTCAAACCTTTGAATTCATCAATTTCATCGCGGTATTCGCACAACTGAGCGGTACACACCGGCGATTCATCCGCTGGGTAAAACACCAGCAAAATCCGGGTATTTGGCTGCGCTTTTAACTGTGAAAACAAACTAAAAGTCGTACCGTCGTCTGCCGTCAAGGAAAAATCGGGGGCTAGCTGATCAATGCTGAGACTCATCTGGGTACCTAATTCACTGAGAAGTTTCTGATGCTTCGTTTTGCCAAGGCAAAACAAATTGAGTAACAAGGTTCAGGGCTTCGGCGGCAAATGCAAGGTGCAAGTGCCCATAGCCATTCAGCCCGCGATCAACGGCGGAATTAAGTTTCGCGTTGCCCTGGGGATACACAATGTTATCGCGATCACTCCAAATATTGAGCGCTGGTAAATTTTTTACGTCTCGCTCAGCGGCCATCGCCTGATTGAATTGTACTAACCAACGCGTGTCTGGACGGGCTGGACCGGCATTGATGGTGCTAACCAACCGCGCCAAATCGGTGCCACCATGCGGTGCGCCGATGCTAATTGCCGCCCGGACCCTGTCAGCGTGTTGATTTTGAAAAACGCGCGCCAACACGCCGCCCATGCTGTGTCCAATAATCACCGCTTCGCGCACATTTTCACGCTGTAAAATATTGTCCAGTTCACGCTCAAACTGCGCCAAGCTTGTCGCCATCGAGCGATAAAACGGGTCTAAGTTGACGGCATACACCCGGGTGTAACCAGCAGTGTTCAAGTGGCGGCGCATAGCACCCCACATTCCAGAATTGCAGACAAAGCCGTGCACCAATACGACAACCGGACCGCGCGCCGCCGAAGTCGGCGTTTGCGGCAACAACGCACGATTTAAGCGTTGCCAAATCGGTAGAAAAACTTGCGCAAACGTGTAAAGGTAAAACGTCACCCACACCTCGCTGAGGATCGTTTTGCAAAGGCTGCGGCGATTCGTTCGCGGACGCGTAAATGCGCCACTCATTGCGAATGTTGTGATTACCGCAAGTGTTCGCCAAAGCAGAGCAAAGCCGATACAAATCGCTAAGGCCACGGGTAGTGACACGCCGGAATGGCCAAAATAGGCAACGGCGGACAGGTATAACCCTGCTTCAAGCGTCAAAATCCCAAGTAAAATTGCAGAAAGCAGCATACCCAATTATCGCTTGCTCGCCCCAGGATCAGATATAAAACAATTAACTGGGCAACTCGGGGTCAGCCAAATATGCCGTGTCCGGGTTAAAACGCTAATTCGAACAAGGCTTCAGCTTCGATGCGTGCGCCGCTGTAATCCTTCGCAGCGCTGAGCAGAGTCGGCCCGAAGAAGTAAGAGAAGGGCATATAGCTGGCACCCAAACGTAATTTAGCGGCGTCATTGAAGGCGCGCTCAAAGCCCATTGAAACGGTGTAATCAGTCGAACCCGGCTTGAGTGCACGCGCCAATCGTGCGTCGGTCGGAATTGGCTGAAGGCTGGATGACACAGCTACAGAAAACAATGACCGTTGACCCAGCTGTTGATTAAAGCCTACGCGGTAGATACTCAAGTCCTGCCAAGCAAAAGTCGGGCTTGCGCTGTCACCGAGCAAAGAAACAAAGCGATCTGGCAATAAGCGCGAAGCGAATGGTTTCACCGCAGAGTAATCCACGCGTTCAAACGACATCGCGAGTGAGTTATTTGGTGTCACGGCATATTTGATACCGGCACGCGCACGCGCAGGCTGATCGAAACGCCCAGCTTCCGAAAATAAACCACGATAGCTTCGGTATTCATCCATTCGGGTTACCGATTGGAACGATGTAAATGCCCGCAAACCCTGCGAAATTTCGCCATCCCACCCAAGCACCAGCGCACTGCCGCCCGAGCCTTCTGTTCCGAGACCGTGGTGGTTTTCAGTCGAACCAAAACCCGCAGCGGCAAAATTTTCGTAGGTGAACACGCCACCAATGTGCAGCTCACCGTTCCCCAGTTTTCGCACCAGCGTCGGCGAAATTTGCTGGCCGACCGCGAACCCGCCAGATTGCCGAACTACACCTAACCCTGGAACGTCATAGAGTCCGGTGCTACCGTCGCGAATCTCCAGCTTCAAAGAGCTGGTTTCCGAGAGTTTTAACGCCGCACTGATCTCACGCCGCAGTGCACTGCGGATCGCGTTCGAGATGCTTCCCGCGTATTCCTCGGAACTTACCACCTGCGGGGCTACACCCACCGCGATTTGCAGCTCTTGCGTAATAAAATTGTGCCACTGCGAATTGATCGCGTATGAGGTACTCGTTTCAGCCGAAAACGCACCCATCGGAATGAGTGAAACGAGACTGATTTGCGTCGCTTTCGCGAGAATTTTTTGAGTAACCATCACTTTGGGCAGTCATAAAGGTGCTTTCAACGCTGGTATAGTGCGGAAAAACAACACCTCTGTCAACGCTGGTCACAATTTTAAGGGCACATGTCGCTAAAAAACAACACGCGTTATCCTTTTGCGCTCAGCATCGCTGGCTCCGATTCTGGCGGCGGGGCGGGTATTCAAGCCGATTTAAAGGCCTTTGCAGCTGTCGGCGCATTCGGCCTTAGCGCGATCACCGCGATTACCGCGCAAAACAGCCACGCCGTCCGCGCGGTTTTCCCGAGCGGCGCACCGGCGGTCGCTGCTCAGTTGCGCGCAGTATTTGAGGACTTCCCTGTCGATGCGGTGAAAACCGGCATGCTATTTGATGCCGACACAATCCACGCTGTAGTCGCGGCGTTGCACGAGATTCGCGCGCCACTTGTCGTGGATCCAGTGATGATTGCCACGAGCGGCGCGGTTTTACTGGATACGCGTGCGATCAGCGCTTATCAACCACTGATTGCCCGGGCGTTGCTGCTGACCCCTAATTTACCGGAAGCGGAAAAATTGCTGAGCTGCGCGCCAATTGAGTCGAAAGCAGACATGGTGAAAGCCGCCAATCAGCTGCTGTCGCTCGGCTGCCACGCAGTCTTGTTAAAAGGCGGGCATGCACCGGATACCGAGAAATGTGCTGATTTGCTGGTCATGCGTCGTCAAGGAAATGGTCGCCCAGGGAATGCTGGCGATTCAGTTGGCACTGGCGCACAAACACGCTGGTTTACCACTACCCGACTACCCATTCGTGGGCATGGAACAGGGTGTACGCTCTCCGCGCTGATCGCCGCTTTTCTTGCCCGAGGTTTACCGCTCGATATCGCAGTGGCACGCGCAATTGGTCGATTACGTCATTCTCTAAAAAATTCACAGGCAATTGGCGATCAGCGCGTTCACACCCCAGATCCTTTTTCCCGCCGCTATCGCTTCGCGGACTAAGGCGAATTTGTTTACGGTAGCAAACAAATAATCGAGAAAATTGTTTGCCCTATACAACAAATCATTGGGAAAGTTGTAGGCCAGCTTCCTGAGGACTAAACAAAAGTCACACATACAACGTCTGCCAATTATTGGCAGATGCCGCTATGATTAGGCCAATTATTTAATGAGGAAAGTTGCGATGATTTTTACACCGCGAGCGATGTTTTTATCAATTAAAAGCTTGGCTCTAGGGCTAGCGCTTGCGTTTGCATGTGGGGCGACGGCGGCAGGCCCCCCCCTTGCGGACACAGCAAACCAGTCCGGCACGAACGATCCCGCTAGTTTGACCTACACCTGCGGTGGCTGCCATGGTATCGAGCAGTATAAAAACGCTTATCCGCAATACAACGTGCCGAAAGTTGGCGGGCAAAATAACGCATATCTTGTTTCTGCACTGAAGGCATACAAATCGGGGGAGCGCGCGCACCCAACCATGCGGGCGCAAGCGGGCAGCTTTTCTGACCCCGTTATTGAAATTATTAGCGCCTATTTGACTGCGCGCGCAGGGACTGCGACTAAAGCTGCGAGTGAGGATCACAGCTATGACGTGATCGGCGCGAAGCTCGTTGAAGCCAAAGGCTGCATCGCTTGCCACGGTAAAGACGGTAACGGTTTGCTGCTAAGCACTGGATCTACAGATCCGCAATATCCCATTCTCGCCGGGCAATACGCCAGCTACATTGAAGTTGCACTCAAAGCCTATCGCATCGGTACGCGGAAAAACCTAATCATGGCGGGTTTTGCGGAAAAACTAACTGACAGTGAAATCAAAGCTCTTTCGCACTATTTTGCCGCGCAGCCGTCAAAATTAAGCACATTGAAGGGCTTGGATTAAGGTTTTTTTTCTACCTTCTTTAACTTCACTTGTTCGCCTTGCGGCGAGACTTTTTTTAAATCCCGACTTTTTGTTTCCCTTCAAACCACACAAAGCGCTGATCAATTAAATGGCTAAAATTCTGCTCATCGAACCCTCAGCAACGCGCCGCCGTGCGTTGATGACGATGCTGCAAGCCAAAGGTCACGAACTGATACTCGCGACCAGTTACGGCGACGGTTTGAGCCAAATTGCTGCGACAGCCAGCCTACCTGCCGTTGTCGTGGTGAGTTGGCCTGAATATTCCGATCAGCGTGCGAATGAAATTTTTGGCCTGCTGCGCACGCGCGAATGTCAGCAGCTGCCGGTTTTGGTTTTGGCTGACTCAACCGATGCGGGTGGCGTCGCTTGGCTGATGAAACGCCCGCTGACGGCGCTATTGCTTTGGACTGATTACTCCGACACACCCGAGGCAATCGCCAAACTCCTGAGCCCGGTGCCGCAAATTGCGATCAAAACGCCGGGCGACGGTCGCGCTTCGCTGCGGATTTTGTTCGTCGACGACTCACCCACGGTGCGTGTTGCCTTCCGGCGCTTGTTGCTCGCTGAAGGCTATCAAGTTGATGTGGCCTCCAGCGCTGAGGAAGGCTTAGAGCGCGCAGCGGGCGGCGAGTTTGACATTGCAATCGTGGATTATTTTATGCCCGGCGACAATGGCGCGGGCATGGTGCGCAAATTGCGCGAATCGGACAAAACCCGCGGCATGATTACAGCGATCATTACCGGCACCTATTCAGACCGGGTGATCACGGAATCTTTGGCCGCCGGCGCGGTTGAGTGCATGTTCAAATCCGAGGCGCGCGAGCTGTTTTTAGCCCGTATGAAATCGCTCGCACGGATGGTCTTGGATCGCAAAGCGATCGACAATGAGCGGCGACGGTTGCAGGGCATTTTAAGTTCCGTCGGCGACGGTGTTTACGGCGTGGATAGCGCTGGCATTATTCAATTTATCAACCCGGCGGCGCTGGATTTACTCGGATTCCCGCATGAAGCAAACATCGTTGGCAAACGCGCGGCAGCAGCGTTGCATCCGGCGTTTGAAGATGGCACGCCGATTCCACCGCAAGCCTGTTTTTTGTCCCAGTGCTATCTGGATTCACGTGAGGTTGGTGGCTGGCAAACGGTGTTTTGGTCGGAGGCGAAAAAACCAATCCCTGTCGAATGCACGGTCTATCCACTCGATATTGATGGCAAACGCGAAGGCTCGGTAGTGGCGTTTCGCGATGTGTCGCAGCGTCGGCTTTTAGAAGACGAATTGCGCTGGCAGGCCAGCCACGACAGCCTAACCAAACTGCACAATCGGGCGCATTTTGAGCAGCAAATTCAAGCCGAAGTGCTGCGTTTGCGGCGTGGCGATCAGGAAAGTTTGCTGCTATTTGTCGACGTTGATCGCTTCAAATATATCAATGACACCGCAGGCCATGCCGCTGGTGACCAGCTGTTGGTTGAAGCCAGCCATCGTTTGAAACAGCGCCTGCGCGTTTCCGACACGATTGCACGCATGGGTGGCGATGAGTACGCCCTGATTTTGCGCAATGTCGCCGTTGGTGATGCCGAGCGCGTCGCCGAAGAGTTCCGGCGTGCGATGTCTGGGCAAATTTTTGTCTATGGTGATAAGTCGTATCGCATCACCGCATCGATTGGCGTTGCGTGTATCAATCGCCACACTGCATCGCCTTCGGAAGCCATGCAAAACGCCGACATCGCCTGCCACGTGGCGAAAAATCGCGGGCGCAATCAGGTTTATGTGTACAGCAATGACACCACCGAACGCGCCAATATGGACGTCGAGCTCAATTGGTCTAGCCGCATTGATGACGCCTTAAAAAGCGATCTGTTTGTGCTTTGCTATCAACCGATCATGCCGATACGTTCGGCAGATATTGATTTGCTGCCCAGCAACGAAGGCGAAATTTGGCGCGCGCATCAGGGCGTCGTGCCGAAACGCCCACAGTATTTTGAAGTGTTGCTAAGGCTGCGTTCGGGCGACGGTGAACTGGTCGCGCCAAACGCGTTTTTGCCGACCGCTGAACGCTATAACCTCATGCTGGATATTGATAAATGGGTGGTACATAACGCCCTGAAATCATTGCGCGATGCCACCACGCCAGAGCAAACCATTGGCCTGTCGATCAATTTGTCGGCACAGTCCTTGGGCATAAACGGCATCGGCAAATACGTGCAGGACAAACTTATCGAATTTGATATCGATGGTTCCAACATCACTTTTGAAATCACCGAAACACGCGCGCTAAACAACATAGAAGCAACCGCTGAGTTAATCCAGCAGCTGCGCGCGCTCGGCTGTCGCTTTGCACTGGATGATTTCGGCAGCGGCTTTTCCTCGTTCTCGCACCTCAAACGTCTGGACGTGGATTTCCTTAAAATCGATGGTGCCTTCACCCAGGGCATTTTGGACGACTCGGTTGATCGCGCCGTGATCCACGCGATCAATGCGATCGCGCACTCGGTAGGCAAGCGCACAACAGCAGAATATGTTGATCGCCCTGAGCTGATCGCCGCGCTCAAAGCTGCGGGCGTGGACTTTCTGCAGGGCTACTACATTGGCCGACCATTGGAAAATTTGCGCATGGTCGCGGGCGTAGCTCCGGCTAAATCCGCAATGCCGGTTTTGCCCAACCACACTAGTGGATTGGAGGGCGACACGAAAAAGCAAGCTGCGGATAACGCAAATGAAAGCCAAGTTATCCCGTTTCCGGCAAAGTCGCTCGCGCTTGACGCAATCCATGCGCCACGTTTAACGCACGGCGAACGCTTTAGCCTTGATCGCGCGGGCTTGGCACCGTCTACATCGGGCGTTTTTCCCGATTCTATGGATTTACTGGCATTGGATATTGCCGAACTAGATGTCGGACTGTCCACCGAACGCCAGTTCGGTATCGGCTAAAGCGCCGCTCAGTTGGCGACGTCTAAGCCCGGTTCGACTCCTTTTTCCGTGTCGCCTTCCGGCGAGACTCTTCTTTGGCACGATTATGAAACCTTCGGTGCCAACCCCGCGCATGATTTTCCTGCGCAGTTCGCCGCTATCCGCACTAATCTAGCACTTGAACCAATTGGCTCGCCGATTAGTTTTTACTGCCAACCACCTACAGATTACCTTCCACACCCAATTGCCTGCCTAATTACCGGATTGACGCCACAGTTTTGTTTGGCTAAAGGTTTCGCTGAGCGAGATTTTGCCGCACGCATCCATTTCGAGTTGGCCGCCGGTGGCACCACCGCGATTGGCTATAACTCGATGCGCTTTGATGAAGAATTTACGCGCCAGCTACTGTGGCGTAATTTTTTCCCGGTTTACGCACGGGAATTTCAGCACGGCAATGCCCGCTTTGACTTGATCGACGTCATGCGCATGGCCTACGCGCTGCGTCCCGATGGCCTGCACTGGCCCAGTGTAGAGGGCAAACCCAGCTTCAAGCTGGAACTATTGGCGCAAGCAAACGCGCTGTCGCACCGGCACGCGCACGATGCGCTGAGTGATGTTGAGGTGTTGATCGCGTTGGCGCGCAGACTCAAGTCAGCGCAGCCTAAACTTTGGGAATACGCGTTTTCACTGCGTCGCAAAGCCGCTGTTAGCGCGCTAATCGACTGTGTAAGCCCCGAACCCCTGGTGCATGTTTCGCAGCGCTTCCCGGCGGAGCGCGGCTGCTTGGCGCTGTGGCTGCCAATCTGCGCACACCCAGCGCGCGCGAACGAGATCATTGGCGTCGATTTAGCCGCACCCATCGACGCGCTGCTAGATCACGATAGCGAGGCGATTAGTGATCGCCTATTCGTGCGTCAAGTGGACTTGCCTGAAGGCGAAACCCGTATTGCAGTCAAAACTCTGCATTTGAACCGCGCGCCGATGCTGGCAAAATTGAGCGTCTTGAAAACAGCAAATCTAACCCGCTTGGCATTACATGATGGCGCTGAAAGCCCGCTTGCGTTACAGCTTACGCGGGCGGAAGAATTACGCAATTCGCCAGATTTAGCGGCGAAATTACGCGCGGTGTTTGCCAGCAACGATACCCAGAGGGCTTTGCAGCAAATTCCGACGGGGCGCATCGATACCGCGCTGTACGCTGGCTTTTTGCCGGACAGCGATGCCAACCTGCTGAGCCGCGTGCGCAGCGCCGACCCAACTGCATTCGCCACCCTGAGCAAACAATTTCGCGATCCCCGAATGCCGGAACTACTGCGCCAATATCAAGCGCGGCAGTTTCCCGAATCACTCAGCGTAGCAGCGCAAAAAAGCTGGCAAAACGAACGTCGCAATTGGCTCAATGATGCCGCGCCTATGACGCACGCGCGCTTCGCGGCAGAAATTGAAGCAGCGCGAAGTCAACCGCTGTCGGTGGGAAAACACGATGTTTTGGATGCGCTCGTTGCCTACGAACAAGGCCTACGCGAAGGCGGATTTAAACTGTGAACATATCTAACGTGTCCGCAAGCGGAGACTCAACGCCAACAGCGCAGCCGGGAAAACCGAACAAGTCTCGCGCAAGCGACACGGCAGACACGGCACTCGCGGAAACCATCGAACGCATTGTCGCGCAGGCGGGCCCAAAGCTCATGGTGGCGCTGCCACTGGGCCTGGGTAAGCCCAATGACTTAATCAACGCGCTGTGCGCCCGGGTAAGCGCAGATGCGTCGCTCAGCATGGTGCTCTACACCGCGCTATCGCTGGATTTGCCGCAGCCAAAAGAGGGCCTGGAATCCGCTTTTGCACAGCCTTTTATTGCGCGTCATTTTGGCGCGGACTACCCAGTTCTTGAATATTTGCGGCAGCTTAAAAACGCCACACTTTGCCCGCGCATTCGAGTGCATGAATTCTATTTTCAGTCCGGCGCATGGCTCGGGTGCGCTCAGGCTCAGCGCGACTATGTCAGCCTAAATTACACCCACGTCGCGCGTGAATTGGCGCGTTTGGGCGTGAATGTAATGCTGCATTTGGTCGCGCGCCGAAATGATCCTATCAAGGGTGATCGCTTAAGTTTATCGTGCAATCCAGACGTCACTTTGGATGCCTTGGACGCTTTGCATCGTGCCGGAAAACCTAAGCCACTGATCGTGTGTGCGGTGCATCCAGCGCTGCCGTTTTTGGGATTTGATGCCGAAGTACCGCTTGATTTTGCCGATATTTTGCTCGATGTGGCCCAAGCAGACGACTCGGCACACACCCTGTTTGCTTTGCCACGCGAACCGGTGGCGCTGCACGAATATGCCATTGGGCTGCATGCCAGCGCCCTGGTGCGCGATGGCGGCACCTTGCAAATTGGCATCGGCGCGCTGTCGGATGCGTTGGTGTATGCGCTGATCCAGCGGCACACTAAGAACCCGGACTATGCCCGCGCATTGTCTGCGCTGCGCGGCGATTCATTGCCCGGCGCGTGCATGTTGGCGCGCGCTGAAACAGCGGCGCTAGCGAGTGAATATGGCGGCGAAGCACGCTTTGCGCAAGGGCTTTACGGCGCCAGCGAAATGGTCATGGATGGCTTCATGCACTTGCGCGAAGCGGGCATATTGACGCGCCGTGTGTACGACGATTTTGCTCTGCAAGATTTGCTCAATCGCGGCATCGTAAGGGAACTAACAGATGAAACCACGCTAGAACGCTTGATCGAAGCCGGGCAAATTCCGGCTATGCTCGATCAAATCGCGCTTGATTGGCTGATGCGTTTTGGCTTTCTCGACCAGGCCACAGCGTTGTCCGGTGGCGAACTACATTTTTGCGACGGCGCGCGCATCGGCGCGGACATGCTGATCACCGCGAATCGAATCGCGTTGAGCCTACGCATGCAAAACCGCCGTCTGGTCGGCGGGCGCTATTTACACGGCGCGTTCTATCTAGGCTCAAAGCTGCTTTACCACTGGCTACGCACGCTCAAAGATGCAGACTTTGAGGGTTTGTGCATGACTCGGGTCAGTTTTATCAACGAACTTTACGGTGGCCGCGAATCACTGGATATCGCACAGCGATCAAATGCACGCTTTTTTAATACATGCATGATGCACACCCTGGGTGGTGCGGCAGTTTCCGATGGCTTAGCGGACGGGCGCGTAGTCAGCGGCGTTGGCGGTCAATACAATTTTGTCGCGATGGCGCACGCCTTGCCGAATGCACGATCGATACTTATGCTGCGTGCAACGCGAGAAGGATCCGGCGCGAAGCCCGCTAGCTCAAGCATAATCTGGCATTACGGGCACTGCACGATTCCCAGGCATTTGCGTGATCTGGTGATTACCGAATATGGCGTTGCCGATTTACGTGGGCAAAGCGATGAAATCGTGATCCAACGGCTGCTGGCGATCACAGATGCACGCTTTCAAGCGGAGCTAATCGCAAAGGCGAAAAGCGCCGGGAAACTTGCGCCTGATTTTGTTGCACCCTCGCATTGGCAACGCAATACCGCAGCGCATTTAGCAACTGCACTCGCGCCGTTGAAGCTTTCCGGAAACTACCCGCGCTACCCGTTTGGGTCGGATTTCGATGCCATTGAACTCGCCCTGTTACCCGCCCTCGCCCGCCTAAAAACTGCCACGCAAACCACCGCCGGGCGGCTACGCACGCTGTTTCAGGCACTGGTTTCAGGTGCGCCAAACCCTGAGCACGCCGAAAAGCTGGCGCGCTTGGGCTTGGCAAATCCGCAGCGCATCAAAGAAAAACTTCTAGCGCGAATGTTGAGCCGCTATTTTTAATGCTTCGCTTTCATAGAACTGCACGTTAATTGTGACAGTGTTTCCAGCGCGAAAGAATCGACGAACGTTAGAGGTTGGAGACGCGAGTGGTGCTGCCTTTATAAACTCGAATTTGACGCTTTAACGCGCCATCATGCTACTACCTTTCGTTACGAGAGAGCGATCAAATGTAAACAACCCCCCCCCGTGTCAATAAAAGCTGCAGAGCGCTCAAAACGCTCTCGCCTAGCCTAACGCAAAATCGCATCCAAACTCACCTGCGTAATCGGGTGATAACCGGAGCGCGCTTTGGCGTAAATCGCTTTTGCTCGGGTTGGATCCTTGGCGTAAAGATCGCGGTACAAAGGCACGATTAACTTGCGCCGACCAATATCGAGTAAGTAGGCTTCAAGCGCGGCGTCGGCTGGCTGATAGGCATTTTTAATCGCAATCAAATACCACACATGCGCAACTTCACTGTTGCCGTAGCCGGTCAATTTAAAAGCAGCATCGAGTGCACTGAGCTTTGCGGATGGCACGACACCGGCATTGATGCCATTTAAAAAACGCAGCCACTCTTGCGTCGACCAGTCCTTTGCAGGCAGCACCTGGACACTGAATTTTTCTGCTTTAAACGCCACAATCAAGCGGTCAATTTCAGCAAATTTTATCGACATGGCCGCCTGGGCAAATTTAGGAATCCCAGGCTTTTCGACCCACTGATCGATCTGCGCTTGGCTAATTGTGCCCGGGTGCTTTGCCACCAGCTCAGTTTGCAAAAAGCGTAAAAATTGATCGGTGCCGACGCTTTGAAACGCGTGCTGATCAAACCACGCGCGTAAAAATGGATCAAATGCTTCGCGCCCAAAAGATTCCTCTAGCCAGCGTAAAAACCAGTGGCCTTTGTCGTAGGGCACCGCTGACAACCCGTCATCTGGATCGCGCCCTTTCAGATTCGGGCGAAATGTTTGCTCCGCCGCCGGCGTATCGATCAGCTCGGCTAACAAGTCATGTTCAGCCAGTGCGGTTTCCATACGCTCACGCTCCGGGCCATAGGCGGCCTCGACAATGCGCGACTGCACATAGGTGGTGAAGCCTTCATTCAACCAAATACTTTCCCAGTTTGCATTGGTGACCAAATTGCCCGACCAGCTGTGCGCCAGCTCATGCGCGATTAGGCTAACCAGGCTTTTATCACCAGCAATAAACGTCGGCGTTAAAAACGTCAGGCGCGGATTTTCCATGCCGCCAAACGGAAAACTAGGCGGCAAAACCAGCATGTCGTAACGCCCCCAGCGATACGGGCCATATAATTTTTCTGCGATTTCAATCATCGCTTCGGTGTCGACTAACTCCGCCGCCGCTGCCGCAATGCGTCCTGGCTCTGCGTACACACCCGAACGTGCGCCTAGACTACGAAACTCCAGTTTGCCCACCGCTAAAGCCAGCAAATAGCTGGGAATTGGTTGTGGCATGGCAAAGCGATAGTCACCATTTGCCGCGTCGCTTGCGTCGTTATTTGCGCTCATACGCGCCAACAGCCCGGCCGGCGAACGCACGTGCGCTGAGTAGGTAAAACGCACCGCCGGCGAGTCTTGTAGCGGCACCCAACTGCGCGCGTGAATCGCCTGACTTTGGCTAAACAAAAACGGCTCAGATTTCCCCAAGGTTTGTTCAGGAGCTAACCATTGTAGGCCACTTGCCAACGGTGACGTGCGATAGACAATGCGCACCCGCGGGCTGCGCCCAGGCAATTCGATGGTCAGCTTTTGCCCATAAATTTTATGCAGCGGGCTTAAACGAAAGCGCGCAGGCTTAAAGTTGCTGTGCGCATCGATCGCATAAATTGCGTCAATGTCCAGCGCCCGCGTGTCCAACACCAGGATCTTCGCAGCCGGCTTTTTGCCGACCGGCTGTTGCCATGCCAACGCCAGTTCGGCAAATCCAGAGAGCCGTTTTTGCGCGAATGAAACCGTCAAATCCAGGCGTAAATCTTTGATTCGCACATCACCGAAATTCGCGTAAGAATTTGGATCCGTCACCGGTTGCGCCCATGCGGTTGCGGGAACGGGTGTATAGGCTTGGCAAATTGACAGCACTGCAGCGATGACGACCATGGTTTTACTCAGCTTTTAGCGAAGCGCAAAAGTATCTGATTTTGCCTATGTGCGAAACAGCCGCTGAACAAAATAGTCTTTTGATTTCACAGCGCAATCACCAATTGTATTGCACCGCAAAATGGTAGGAATCTAACGCATAATCACCGCGTAACCGCCCGGCGCCCCGCACAACACGGTCAATACTGGCGCGCTTAAAGCGGATAGTGCCGAGCGCGAAATCCAGGCTTTGCTCCGGACTCATCTGATAGCGTGCGCCCAGGCCAATAAAACGGCGATCGCTGTCGGGCACGATCGGATTGCGCAAGGCATCTTTGACCGCACTTTGTTCCCATTCCAGCCCGGCGCGCGCTGTCCAGGTATCGGACAGTTGGTGATTGAGTCCGGCACCGAACTTGCTGGTGTTATTCCAATTAAAGGGAATCACGCTGTCGGCAGCGCCGGAGTTGCCAAAATCCAAGCGCAGCGCGTCAATTCTGCGCCAACGGGTCCAGGTGTAGTCTGCGATTAACTCGGTTTGCGGGCTCAAGTTGTAAGCCATGCCCACGGTCAACAGCTCCGGCAATGCCAGCTTGGATTTGACGCTGCCATTGGTAGTCGCAGGTGTTTGCGTCAGCGCGGCAAACGGCCCGGGCAGGCTAGGATTGCGAAATTGCGCGTCGCCGTCGACCGACAATTTGATCGTACTGCGATAGTTCAACCCAAGCCGCAAGGCATCGTCCACTTGCCACGCCAACGCTGCGGTCCAGCCATAGCCCCAGCCACTGGCTTTGATGCTGGCGCGCCCGTCTTGTAATTGCGGCAACACATTCGCGCCGCCGCATGCAGCGGGTGTAATCACGGCGAAACACAAGCTGCCAAAATCAACCGCGCTGACCAGATTGGTTTGACCGCGCAAGATGCTAGCGCCAATCGCGCCGGAAAATTGTGGGTTGAATTGATAGGCATAGCTGGGATTAAGCGCCAACGTTTTGAGCTCGGCTTTTTGCACTTGGTAGCGTCCGACCCAATCGTTGTCATAGGTGGTGGATAAGCCAAAGGGCGTGTACAGCGCAAACGCCAGTGCGCTGTGATCGCTCAAACTACGGGTGTGGAACACGCTCAAAAGCGGCGCAGCACCGTCGGCGCTGGCATTGCCGCGCCCGCTTGCAGGTGTGGCAATCGCCGACAGGCTGCCCTGATCTTTAAACGTCGCACCTAGGCTAATTGCGCCCAAGCTAATGCTCCACGCGTCACCTATTTTCACCGCCAACGCCGGATTGGAAAGCGCAACCGATGCGTCCGCCGCGCGCGCCACGCCGGCATGGCCATTGGCGATAGAGGTGGCAGTTTGCGACTGCACAGCAAAGCCGCTGGCGAACACAGTTGCACTCATTAGCGGCGTCAGCATCGCCACGCGAAGTGCGTGGGGCAATAGCCGTTGTTGCGGTTTAGCTGGCTTGAAAATCATGGTTCGTCTCCTGTTTAAAACGGTTTGGGATACACCAAAGTCGGCGCGGTGCGATGGCGACGCTGGCTCTTGTAGGCATACATACGCTGATCGGCAAGCTTAAGCGTCTCGTTTAGCCGGGCACCATCGAGTACGCCTTTTTCCGCGCTGCTTGCGATACCAAAACTTAAACCCGCCGCGGCAAAGCCATTAGCACGCAGAGTATTTTCCGCGCGCAAAATTTCCAACTGTAAGCGCTGTTTGCTCAAATCATCGCTGACGTGCAGCAGCAGGGCGAACTCATCGCCACCCAAACGATAGGAATGCAGCTGCTTGATGTCCAAGCCCGCAAGCGTTTTTGCCGCCGCTTGAATCAGCGCATCGCCCGCCGCGTGGCCCAAGCTATCGTTGATCTGTTTGAGCCCGTCCAGATCAATCATGGCAATAGTCACACTGCGCACCGGGCCCTCGCGCAGGCCTTTTCCCGGGCCGGCACCGGCGCCCGCCAAAAGAATAGTTTCAAGTTCCATGTTAAACGCATAGCGATTCGCCAGGCCCGTTAAACCATCCGTACTTGCCTGGCTGAGCGCGATTTGCATGCCCAAGCGAAACTCCTCGCGCGAACGTTCAATCATTTTGACCCGATCCGCCAACGCCAGCGCCAACAGCATGGCCTCCGCGGCGTTGCCGATTAAAACCAATAGGTCGGCGTTGTCCACCACATCCGGCATCAGCCCTAAATTCGCCGGCAAAATCAGCAGCCCCGGCAGCAAAATGGTCAGATAGCCCGCGACGAAAAAGCGTGCTTTGCGATCCCCTTGCAGCAGCGCCCAGATGCCTGCGCACAGGGCAAATACAATCGCCTGCCCTACCCAAAGCGTTGCCAACAAATGCGACAGCATGGGCTGCAAAAAGCAAACCGGCAATAGCAGCAGCGCGCTAATGGTAATCACCCGCCCGATGCGGTGCAGCAGCTTAGAGCGCAGCTTTAGTTCAAAAAATTTGCTGCAAAACGCCGAATGGAAGGCAGTTAACAAAAAGAAAAACGGCGCAAAATTTATCCGCGCCGAGCTAACGCCCAGCCATTCATAGGGCACATTAAAATAAAACGCCCAACCCATAAACAGACTCAGCGCCTGCCCGCCATACAAAATATAGCTGGCGTCGCGCGCCCACACGCCAATCAAACCATTAAAAATTCCCAATGCCAGCAAACAGCCGAGCGCCATGAGTGTCAGCAGCGTTTCATTGCGCATGCGCTGGGTAAACACGTCACCTGGGTAGATATCCACACGCGGCAACGAGGTGAAAAACGGCGTGCGCATACGCACCAAAATTTGATAGCGCTCACCCGCGCTCAGGTGCAGCGCGACCACCCGATGCAAAGCGTTGGTGTTGCTAACGCCAATGCCAACCGCACCACGTTGCACCGCGCCTGCCGTCGTAGCGCCCGCACGTAATCGCACATCGCGATACACCCGCACGTCGGCGCGCGCAAAGAAGGTGTTGCCAGGCACAACAACATAATCAGCGGTTCGCTGTGGCTGAAACGAAGTCAGCAGCCAAAAATCGCCGCCTAGCATGTCGACTGCGGCGACGCGCTGTTGCTGACGTTGCCAACCCGCCAATGCCGCAGCGCTCTGCGGCCAAGCGCTATCTGCCACACCGTCACCCGTCGCTTGAAACACCAAGATCGCTGCCTGCGCGTTCTCAGGCGCTTGCCCGAACAAATTCCAGGGCGCCGCCTGCGCAAATTGAGTGAGGCACAGCCCAAGCAACACGCATCGAAACGCATGTGCAATAGTCAAAAAAATGGCGCGCCCGGCATTAGCGTTAAGCATCTGTGAAGCGTAGCCGCGCCGGACTAGCGGCGCAATCGACAACTGTTCTGTGGGTTTGTTTGCCCAAGCGAACAAAAATGCCTTTGCACAGCTAAACGAATCAGCGGCTAATTGTAGAATTTCACGGATTTAGTGTGACGCACCTCTCATTTCTGCCCAATGCGCGGGTTGT
>JANNYO010000255.1:0-1969 GCA_031410115.1 Rhodanobacteraceae bacterium
AACAAAAAACCGCCGGTAACGATGCTACCGGCGGTTTTTTATTGGATCGTTTTTAGGCTTTATAGCGTTTGGTTTCACCCAGCTTCGTCGCCAACCATGCATACACCACGGCACGATACTTGTTTTTATTCGACTTACCCAAAACCTCGCCGCATTCTGCAAGTGCGGCATCAAGTGCCGGACTATCTTTCAGGCCCAGCTTGCCAATCAAATAGTTATTTTTGACGCGATCCGTTTCGGTTTTGTCCGAAAACGACACACGCGAGGCATCTTCGCGATAAATCGATGGCCCCAATCCTTTGGTTACCGCTTTGAGAACCTCTGAATCAATGCTTAGACCCAGTCGCTTTACTTCTGCTTCGTATTTCGCAATTGCTTCGTCAAATTTGCTCATGGCATGCCTTGTTAAAGTAGTTGAGTGCGCAGTGTTACGGATGCGTCTGCCAGCGCGCACTTCAGACTAGCAAAATTCTTTGCATATTAGTTAGCTAACACCCGTTGACTGGCAAGGCATTTACGCGTCCATGCAACTATGTCTTGGGCAGCGTTACCCCGCGCTGGCCTTGATATTTCCCACCGCGATCTTTGTAGCTGGTTTCGCATTCTTCGTCGGACTGCAAAAACAAAAACTGCGCCACGCCTTCATTTGCATAGATTTTTGCCGGCAATGGCGTCGTGTTAGAAAATTCCAGCGTCACATGGCCCTCCCATTCCGGTTCAAGCGGGGTGACGTTGACGATAATGCCGCAGCGGGCATAGGTGCTTTTGCCCAAACAAATCGTCAGAACCCGACGTGGGATACGGAAATACTCGACCGTTCGCGCCAGTGCAAAAGAGTTCGGTGGAATGATGCAAACGTCGGATTTGATGTCGACAAACGACGCCGGGTCGAAATTTTTCGGGTCCACAATCACGCTGTTGATGTTGGTAAAAACCTTAAATTCATCGGCGCAGCGCACGTCGTAACCGTAGCTCGACGTGCCGTAAGAAATGATGCGTTTCCCTTCATGCTCGCGCACTTGGCCGGCAATGAACGGCTCAATCATGGCCTGCGACTGCGCCATCTTGCGAATCCAGTGGTCGGGTTTGATACTCATTGGAGTTGATCCTGATGGCAAAGCCCACAAGCTTAGCAGGGACATAATTCATTGGTAGAATCGGCGACCGCTTTGGACTGAACGCGATGAATAATTTACGACGCCAGCTTGAAGAATTTAATGCGCAGCTGTTGGGAATTGGCGCGCAATTTGCCCTCATTGGCGGACTTGCGCTGAGCGCGCATCAGGTGCCACGAGCAACACTAGACATCGATTTTCTGCTGGATCGCGCAGATGCCGATCGGGTGGATACGCTGCTGATTTCGCTCGGCTATCGGTGCATCCATCGCAGTGAAGATGCGGCAAACTACCGGCGCGGCACGGAGGCAATCGATTTTATCTACGCGATTCGCCCGCGTGCGCTGGCGCTGCTTGCATCAGCGCAAAGTCGAACTATTGGTGCACAATCGCTCAATGTCGTCACGGTTGAAGGCTTGATTGGCCTTAAACTTCAGGCGGTTACCAACGATCCACGGCGTGCGCAAGATCTGTTGGATATTCGGAGCCTCATCGACAAGCACCGCGCAAATTTGAATTTGACGCAGTTACGCGACTACTTTTTGCTATTTGACAAAGGCGAGCTATATGGCGAACTCATCCGTTAAGCGCCTGCAAAATGTTCAAAGCCAGGAAGTAGACGCCGCAGAACCTAACGGGTTTACTGGCGCATTCCAAACCGACTTTGCGCCAGAAACGACCGAAAATCCGATTTTGATGGCGCTCGAACTGAGTGAGCTCGCGCGAATTTTAGGTGGCGATCTGGTGCCCAGACCTGCGAATACTGGGCACCATATTTTTTTGCTGTAGCGGCACGTGCCCGAATGCGAAGTTCGAACCAGTCAACTATAGACCCGGCAAAGGTATGTTTGAAT
>JANNYO010000256.1:0-2387 GCA_031410115.1 Rhodanobacteraceae bacterium
CTGGTTGGCTTGACTGGCATCGCCCGAGCCAAAGCGCGAACTGACCATCTGCCCGCGCGCATTCGCGGCTTCATCGCGGCGCAGAAAGCGTGTGGCGTTGGCGGATCTAGGATCACTGGATAAATAGTTCAGCTCAAAACCCGCGGGCGAGCCAAGTCGCCGCCCGCTACCCCAGAGCCCATGATTCAGATCGCAAAGATCTTCAATCGCCCGCCCACACGCAATCGCCTCAGACAAATCTGAGTTAAATTCCAGCGCGCCCTGATCCTGATCAAACTCAAACATGTCCCAAGCTTAACCGATGACTTACTTATTTGATCGTCACGACTAGTCGTGACTCAGCCCCGCCGCCAGCTTGTCGACCCAACTCAGGCCCAGTTTTTTCACCTGACCAGCCGCTGCGTGCGTCGTTCTTGGCTGTGTGGCCGGGATTTTTACAGCAAGAAAAGCTTCGAACACCGCAAGGCGTGGCTCAAGAAACGCATCTTAGAATTGGGTGATATTTTCGCGACCGGCATTTACGCGTTCGCGGTGATGAGCAACCATGTGCACGTGGTTTTGCACATGCATCCGGCGACGGCGAACAGCTGGTCAGCGGACGACGTCGCCAAACGTTGGGTGCGATTGTTTCCAGCCAGCACGCCCGAACTTTGCGAGCAAAAAGTGGCGGCGATCGTTGAAAACCCAGCGTTGATAGCATGCTATCGATATCGATTGACGGACGTTTCATGGCTGATGAAGTCACTGAGCGAAGCGATTGCGCGCCGCGCAAACATTGAAGATAAAGTCACTGGCAAGTTCTGGGAGGGAAGGTTCAAAAGCCAACTTTTGCTCAGTGAAAAAGCAATTTTAGCAGCGATGACCTATGTCGATTTGAATCCGGTGCGCGCCGATATCGCCAAAGGTGTCAGCACATCGAGCTACACCAGCGTAAAAATGCGCCATGCGCAAATTCAGAAGGAAACTACGCAGGCAAGTCGCCAGCTGATGCCGCTAGCGGGCGTGAAATCAGCCAATATTCCGGCCATGACTGAAGCCGAGTACATTGATTTAGTTGACTTTACCGGGCGTGAGTGGCACCCGGGAAAACGCGGTGTCATAAAAGCTGACGAGCCGCCCGCGCTGCGCAAATTGGGGCTGGAAAAAGATCATTGGACGATGAAAGTGAAGGGCGTGGGCTCAAGCTATTGGCGGGTGGTGGGTACGCTGGAAGAACTGATCGAGAAGGCCAAGGAACTCAAGCAGCGCACACTGTTTGGTATTGGCTTTGCAAGGTTTTTGAAAAACATCTGAGGTAACACTACAAGATTAATTTTGCCGCGATTGCGGCTGCGGGCGTTGGCTTGGGGAAAGTTGGGGCTAGATTTTGCTGCTGATTTAGATTGGGAACCGAATTATCCGGCAGTGGTATTTAGGCTACCGCCGGATGTTAGCTAAAAGTGCCTGTCCGGCGCTTTGAAATATCAATGTAATCAATGAGTTATAGCGTAATTCGATGATTTATTTTGAGTTGAGTCACGGATTTGGGTAATATTTAAACGGTTGCGGAAACAATCTTTCAAGCTCTTCATAGGTTTTTGGAATTTCAAGTTGTGGGTTTTTATCAAACCGCAGATCATCGTTAAATCCTCTCCGATAAGGTACCCGATACCGATCATGTAGCTCTGCGTGGGTAATATCCTCCAATTCTGGAAAGTCCTCTAATCGCTCTTTATCAAAATATCTTGGCCAAAAACACTGAACAGATTCAACCTGTTTTCCAATTACTGACTTTACATATTCGACATCAAATTTTTCCGGTATTTGACTAAAAATATTCACTTGAATCATCGTGCGAGTTGACATTTCGTACCCGTGAGAAAAAGGACCTTTAGATTTGCATGTGAAAAGAATATCATCAGCACAGCCGGTCGCCTGCAGCCACAATGTAATTCTTAAAATATGCGCGACCAGATCGTTGGGGTATGCACGCAATTCGCTCACAAGCAATAGACCAACTACTAAGCTTTTTCGTCCAGTTCGTGGATTTGGATCCCAAATACTGACGGTTGCGGGCAAAACATTGAATTTTGCAAATTCAATGTTTGAATTAATGTAAGCCTCAGCTTGTTCTAAAATAAAATAATTCATTATTTTTCACCTAGGAAGTTCAACGTAATTACTCGGCATCAATCGAGTTCTAGTTAAAAATTCAGGAACACCTGCGGCGTTGACTTCAGGTGACAATTCAAACATTCGAGAAAACGGGCGGTTCCAAACTCGAAGTGCAACACCACCTTTAATGTTCAAGCATCCATCAACGCAGCACGAATTTCAACGCAATTACGCGCGCGGCGATGTTTTGGGTATTCAAAGTATTTTTGCGCGCGTGCGCAATCTGGGCCGAG
>JANNYO010000257.1:0-4235 GCA_031410115.1 Rhodanobacteraceae bacterium
CGGCGGAATCTTGGCCGCGATTTTCCAAGCGAAATTTGAGCGTATCGCGCGATGGCGGCAATACAAAAATTCCCCACGCGTTTGGGAAACTAAACCGCACTTGGCGCGCGCCCTGCCAGTCAATTTCTAAAATTACATCGCGGTCATTGGCAAGCTCTAATTCCACCATTGCACGCGCAGTGCCGTAATAGTTGCCGTGTACCAGCGCCCATTCTAATAGGGCGGCTGAGTCTCGCCGATCAGGCGACACGGCAGACGAGTCTCGCCGATCAGGCGACACGGCAGACGAGTCAATCTTGGCCTTGAAAGCGTCGGTTGAGATAAAGTGATAGTCCACGCCATCGGTTTCGCCCGGGCGCGGGCTGCGCGTGGTGTAGCTAATCGATAGTTTTAGCTTGGCATCAGCGCGCATAAGCTCGCGCACCAGCGACGTTTTGCCCGCGCCTGAGGGTGCGGCGACGATGAAAAGGTTGCCGCTCATAGCCCGGCCACAGATGAAATTTGCGTTTGCATTACTCGATATTTTGCACTTGTTCGCGCACTTGTTCGACCAATACTTTCATGTCAATTCCAAGTTGACTGGTGCGTGCATCGACAGATTTTGCACCAAAGGTATTGCACTCGCGATGCAATTCTTGAATCAAAAAATCTAGCCGTCGACCGATCGGTTCATTGAGCGCCAGCACGCGCTCGCCTTCGATCAAATGGATGCGCAGGCGTTCAAGTTCTTCGTCGACGTCAAGCTTGTGCAGATTTAAAACCAGCTCCGCTTCTAAACGGCTGGGGTCGAGTGTGTCTTTAAATTCAGCAAGCCGCAGCGTCAGTTTTTCGTGTAGGGCAGTTTTGATCTGTGGCAACAGATTCAGCGCTTGCGCACGCAGCACACTCAGTTGCGCCAGCTTATCGCGCAGCGTTTGGGCAAGCTTGTCGCCCTCGCGCGCGCGCGCCGCATCAAACTCATTTAGGCAATCGCGAAAGCAGCTCAGTGCCAATTTTTTTAGCCCTTCATTGTCGTTTTCGGCGCCCAACACCGCGCCCGGCCAGGCCAACACGTCAGCGGTGGACAAAGGTTTCAGCTCTGGATGGCGGTTGTGCAAAGTGTCCGCTAGCGCCAACAGTCCTTCCACCAATGGTTGATTTAACGCCAAGGCGTCTTGCTGGGCCGGTGCTTTGTAACGCAGCGTCAGATCGACTTTGCCGCGTTGAATTAATTTTTGCGCCATTTCCCGCAGCTGCGGTTCCAACGCGCGCAACTCTTCGGGTAACTTCAAGCCGAGTTCCAAAAATCGGTGGTTCACCGAGCGCAGCTCAAAGCGAAGCTGTCCGAGTGCACCGGTTGCGTCGCTGTTGGCGAATGCGGTCATGCTGCGAGCCATCTGCGGCCTTGTTGAGTTAACGATTGGGCGCGCATGGTAGCGCCAAACACGGCGAAACGGGCGGGCGGTGCTAAGCTTTATCGAACCATTGCGAGATGAGATTCAAATGCAGGCAAAAACATTGATTCCCGCGCATGCAGCGGGCCGAGCGCTGGTTTTTTTGCTGACGATGCCGCTGCTCAGTTCCACCTTTGCCGCTGAGACGATCTATAAGTGCACCTCAAGCACCGGCGCGGTTAGCTTTTCCAGTAAGCCTTGCGCAAGCAACGCGCAGGTCAAAAAAATTGAACCCCGAAATCACGTAGTTGCGGTGCCGGTTTTGCCCGGCAATATCCGCGGTCGACGCGGACAAATTAGCCCTGAGCCCCCGGTCGACACCAGCCCACATCGCGCGCCGATGCCGCAGGTTGTTGAAAGCTGCCGTTTGGAGATGTTCAATTTAAAGCGCGATTTCGATGCAAGGTTTGCGAGTACCGAGCGGAATTTGAGCAACGCACGTGCGGCGCTTGCGCAAAACACGACCGAACTGACGGACGCGCAAACTAGCAAAGTTGGTCTGGAGTGGGGCATTAAATTGGCCGAGCAGCGGCGCGTTATTGACGCGCAATTAAAGGATGCTGAGGCGGCGCAGGTAAGCTTTTACCCAGACGAAAAAGCAAAGTTTGAGGAAATTGGCAACCGCTGCCGGAAAAAATAGGCTCGCAAACCTCACTGGATTTGCCGATTCGAAGGTTGCAAATTGGGGTGCCGAAAGTCATAGGTTTTGCTTGTCTGGCTCCATACTCATGCGTATGCTATGCGTTCACTAAACAGCCTGGGAGGGCGAATACGATGAAACATCGGCGAATATGTGCGGCGGTACTCATGACACTTGGCGCAGCTGCAGCGCAAGCACAGCACGTTTTGATTGCCAAGCAACTGGCAGGTGCACCGGAGGAATTCAAAGCGATGCAGCCAGCAAACCCGGCGGATGCGGCAATTCGCTCGAAAAGCGCGTTGGTGCCGATTGAAATGATGCTCGGTGGCGACGGTCAATATCACTGGCAGGCAAATTTAGCGGTCGACGCTGCGAATGTGCGGGTGATGCTGCTGAAGTCGCCACAGGATGCTTGGCAATTGCGCCTCGGTAGCGCCGAAAGTAAGCGCGACAGCAAAGATGCAGATTTAAGCCGCGCTGAAACCTTGGCGGCCGTGCACACGGAAACTAGTTTTGGCATGCAGGCAGCCCAGGTTCCGGGCGAGCTGTTTGCGTTTGAAGATTTAAAACCCGGCAAAGTGACCTTCGATTTGAACTCAGCCCTCAGGCCCAGCAAAGGCTTTTTATTGCTCGAGGGTGATGCGAAGACTTTATTAGTATCCTATCAAACTGCATCTAACCAGCGCGTCGATGGTAGCGTTACGATCACCGCAAAAATGCAAACCAACAGCGACAGCGGCAGCATCGATAGCGAAAAACTCCGCGGCGCAGCAATCAGCGCTGCCGTGCTTAACATCACCGCGCCATCCGGCAGACAGAGCCAGGTTGCATTTTTCGATGATGGTGTGCATGCGGATGGCAGCGCGGGTGACGGCGTTTTTGCGGCGAGTTTCGTCCCTGCAGAAGTCGGCGACTACGTTGCGCAGGCCCGCGTCGAGGGCAAGAGCGGCGACGTGGATGTGGTGCGCACCGCCGAGCATTTGATTCCGGTCATTAGCGATCAGGTTGCGCTGGGCAGTGCCGCCGTGCAGCTTAGTGACAGCAAAACCGCCGGGCGCGTAAGTATTCGCGTGCCGGTTTCCAGTAACAATCCAGGCCAACATTATCGCGCCTATGCCCAGCTTTGGGGTGCAGATGCGAACAAAAATCCGATTGCAATTGCCTGGGTCGGCGGCATGGTAACGCCGAAAAACGGTGTGGCTGAGCTTGAATTAGACACACGCTGGATTGCCCGTGCGGGTGCCGGTGCGCCCTTTTCCCTGCGCCAATTGCGCTTGGAAGACCCGGATCATTTTGTCACGGTAGTCCAGGCGGACGAATTGGCGATTACGGATAAAATCGCGCCTGTTTCCTTGATGAAGTCGGTGCAAATTGACGAAGCGATGACGATGGGTTTGCGTCCAGCGCCGCTGGATGGTGAATTTACCAACCGTGGCGTCGGCAGCCAATTGCTGCTGGTGCATGGTTATTGCTCAGGCAATGTTTGGAATGTTCCTAACTTTACCGGCGCTTCGATTTTTCAGGATTTAAGTCAAAATCGTAGCAATGATGCGTTTGCGTTGCGCATTGCGGCCTTTGGCAACACCTGGAATTCTTATGGCATCGTCGCGCACAGCCAGGGCGGCATGGCAAGCTTGCATTTGTACAATTACTACTGGAGTGGTTTGGACAATGCCGTCGGTGGTCGCTTGATTCAATCGGTGGGCACGCCTTACAAAGGCACCAACTTAGCCGGCGTGTTGGCCGCACTCGGCGGCATTTTCGGTGTTGGCTGTGGCAGCAACACGGATTTAACCTACACCGGTGCAGCCAACTGGTTGGCGGGTATCTCCACGGCCAGTCGCGCCAAAGTGAACTACCACACCACCAGCTTCAAGCTAACCAATTGGTGGACTAACGACTATTGCAATTTCGCCAGCGATTTAGTCCTGGGTGACCCAGAAGATGGCACCACCGAGCAAGCGAACGGTCAACTCAGCGGTGGCGTGAATCGCGGACATGTGACCGGCCAATGCCATACCGACGGCATGCGCGACCCCGCGCAAACTCGGGATGCGGGGCGCAACGCAACGATGAACGCAAACGCTGCGCGCTAAATTTTGAATCGACGTTTATCGGCGGCCGCAGCGATGCAGCCGCTTTTTTATTCTTTAGTTTTTTAT
>JANNYO010000258.1:0-1817 GCA_031410115.1 Rhodanobacteraceae bacterium
CTGGTTGGCTTGACTGGCATCGCCCGAGCCAAAGCGCGAACTGACCATCTGCCCGCGCGCATTCGCGGCTTCATCGCGGCGCAGAAAGCGTGTGGCGTTGGCGGATCTAGGATCACTGGATAAATAGTTCAGCTCAAAACCAGTCTGCATCGCATCGCCGCCCAGCGTGTAGCCAAAATACACGCTTTGCGGGAACATGCCCGGTGCAGCGGGGAAACCCTTGCGCACCGGCCTGCCAAAGTTAGGATCATAACGGGTGGTTTCAGTCAGATTCCAACTCTGCCCGGCGACATTGGCACCGATATAGCTTTTGCGCATCGGGCGGTTCAGGTCGTCGTAGAGATAGCTTTCCGTGACGCTGCCTTCGCCGCTGCGCGTGGTGGATGTCAGTGTGCCGTAGCGGAGACTGTTGAGCGAATTATTGTAAGCAAACGAATCACTAAATCCAGCTGGCGCACCGGTGAACCGATCCGGCTGGCTCCAATAACGATTAGTCATACGCCCCAGCACATCAAAACTTTGCGTGAGTGCCAATGCGCGCGCATCGGTTTGCTTTTTCAGTTCGCCAAAACCGTTGTATTCGTAGTTCCAGATCCCGCGATTCGGATCACTCACGCTGGTGCGGTGCCCGACGTTGTTGTAGTAAGCCAAGGTCACGCCGGCCTGAGCATCCACCAACTTCACCGGGCTGTGCGCCGCGTCGTAATAAAACGTCGTGATGCCGACCGGTGCATTGGCATCCTGGGTGTTGATGACAGCACCTGACTCATCAAACTCGCGCGACATATCCAAAACATAGCCGTAGCTATTGGCGCTGGCCGGGCAGTTGCCCGCGCCCGCCAGCCCGCACACGCGAATGCTGGTTTTGAAACCGCTGTGGCTGTATTCCGTGCGGTAATTCAGTGCCGTACCATAGCCGCCCAGATTACTACGCGATATCCGCGCTGAGGTTTTAGTGATGGGCCTACCCAGTTTGTCGTACTGGAAATTGCTCAGAATCGCGCCGCTGAGCAGGCCAAAGCCAGGGAAGTTACGCGTACCAACCTGCTGTGGTTCAGCGCTCGTCGCCATCAAACCCCGGGTGGAATAGGCGCTGTCGACGACGTCCCAATTTTGCACCCTGCCGATATTGTCTGTGGAATTAAACGCCGCCTTCGCACTGCGCACGGTGCGCCCGAGCGCGTCCATAAACACCATCTGGCGCGGCGTGCCGCGTTGGTCGGATACCACCCGCAGCACCGCACCCGTCGGGCACAGCAACGCCGTGCACGTTTCATAGGCGACAAGCTTGGGCGGTGCCATGCGATTGACTTGCAGCACATCTTTCAAATCCCCCACATATGCCGTTGGAAACACCATGCCAATCTCGCGCCCCAGGCCATCAAAGGTGGTGGTGCTTGTCAGTTGATTGGGGTCGGTGATTGAAACGGGTTTACCAAAGCGATTGTCAAACGTGCTGTTGGTAATTGCCAGCTGCGCGTCTTTGACTTGATTAGGAAAATAACCACTGCTGATTGCGTAGTCACTAGTCAGTGTGCGCACCGCCACTTCACCGCGCGCGGCGGTGCTGACGCCGCTGACATTGCCATAGCCGTCGAAACCCGACAGTGTGCGGCGCTCACCGCTGCCGTCGACGGCGGCGGTGGCAGTCGTGTTGGGTAAAAACACTGCGGTATCGCAGCTGGCGGCGGTCACGGCAGGCACATAAATACCGGGGATCATCGCCTCGCAGCTGACCTGGCGATTATTGTTCGCTGCATAACCATAAACCATGGTGCTGCTGCGCGCGGGGTTGAGCAAACCGCTCAGCGCGCGGC
>JANNYO010000259.1:0-2516 GCA_031410115.1 Rhodanobacteraceae bacterium
CACCATAGGCACCCACCGGCATGCCGGCACCGATCACTTTGCCAAACGTGGTCAAATCCGGTTTGACGCCATAAATTTGCTGCACGCCACCCGGCGCGACGCGAAAGCCGGTCATCACTTCATCAAAAATAAGCAGCGCGCCGTACTGATCGCAAATCGTGCGCAGCCCAGGTAAAAATTCCGCATTCGGCAGCACCATATTCATATTGCCAGCGACCGGCTCGACAATGATCGCGGCGATATCGGCGCCGTGCTGGGCAAAGCACGCCTGTACTTGCTCTAGCGCATTAAATTCGCAGGTCAGGGTTAAGTCGGCCAGCGCCTTCGGCACGCCGGGCGAATTGGGCAAACCTAATGTTGCCACGCCGCTGCCGGCTTTCACTAAAAACGAGTCCGCATGACCGTGGTAGCAGCCTTCAAATTTGAGGATTTTATCGCGCCCGGTATAGCCGCGCGCCAAGCGAATCACGCTCATGCACGCTTCTGTTCCCGAACTGACAAAGCGCAGCATTTCCACACTCGGCACCAGCTTGCATATTTCCTCGGCAAGCTCAGCCTCAGCCGGGCAAGGCGCGCCGTAGCTCATGCCATCGCGTGCGGCTTTGCAAACGGCTTCGATAATCGCTGGATGCGAATGCCCAGCAATCATTGGCCCCCAGGAGCCAATATAGTCGATGTAGCGTTTGCCTTCGACATCAAACAAATACGGCCCGTGCGCACGTGCGACGAAAAATGGCTCGCCGCCAACTTGGCGAAACGCCCGCACGGGCGAGTTCACGCCGCCGGGAATCACCGCTTGGGCGCGCGCGAACTCAATTGAATTAGTGGTCATCGTGGGCTCGTAAAATATGGAATCGCAAGCTTAGCCGAGCAGCGTGCGCAGTTAGTATAGGTCTTGGGAAAATTGGGTCTTGGGAAAATTGTGCGATGGCATCGCGTGCGTTTGCGCGTGACGATGGCGTGGCATTACTTAAACAACCGCCGCACCATATGCGCCAGGCGTTGTAAGCGGGATTTCCGCAGCATCGCTTGGGCCTGTTCAAGCTGTGCGGTCAATGCGGTGATATCGCGGTACAGTCGTTGGTTGTGCTGATCGCGGCGGGCGATGCAACGTTTAATAGTTCGATATCCGAAGCCGACAGCGTGTGGCCAACTTTGAACTGTTCCGGCAGCGCGCGATCAACGTAAATCGTTGAATGCGTGGGCTTGAGTGCATCAGCCGGCAGTTCTTTGGTATAGAAATAAACTGCAATCGACTTGCGTGAGCGTGCGCGTTCAGACTCGGGCAGCGCAATTTTGCTGAAGCCATGCCAGCTGTAATCTGAGGTGGCAAAAATCACACCGTGATTGAAGCTGGGGGTAATTTGGTGCACTTGATTGCCTGGGTCGCGCGGGTTGGAATGTAGCTCGAAATTACCGCCCCATTCTGGCTGCCAATCGTGATTCAAATACACCAACAAATTCAGCCTTCGGTGCCAACCGAATTGCGGGTGGCGATTGAAATCGACGTGCGGATCCAAGTCTTGACCGTGCCGATTTTCGTGCGTGCCGCCGCCAAAATAGTACGGGTCGTACAGCAAATCTGGAATGCCGGTGATCTGGCTGATGCGTGACAAAAAATGTGGCGCCTGCAACAGTTGATCAAGTGCCACGAACGCAGGCCCAAGCGCGCAGATACCTTCCACGACGGCTTTGCCACCAATCTCCCCGGCTTCATTTTTCGCACGCGCGACGTCGAACGCAGGGAATTGATCGACCAACGTTTGCGCGTCGTGTGCAGTGAAGAAGTTAGGAATTTCGACAAACGGAAAAGGGCGCGCGTGTTGGAACACGCGCGCCAACTCACTGATGTTTTGGTCGATAAGCGGGTTAAGTTTCATCGGCTAAGTTGCGTCCGACCTTCATGTGCAATTGCGACGCGCGGAATTAGGACAATAAAAAACAGCGGAATCCATTTCGGTAGTTTGTAAGCTAGATCAAGATCGGTAGCCTGGATCATAATTTTTCCGTGAGTTGATTAGCGTTTTGCCACAACTTTTTTGCGCAGCGCCTTCGCTTCGCGTTTGATCGGCGCACCGACCGGGCAAACGTTAAAAGCAAACTGGCTAAGCGTGTTGACCATATTTTCCGGTGTCAGCGCGTAGTGCACAAACTGACCTTTCCGCTCGCCACGAATCAAACCCGCCGCCTCAAGTAAGGATAAATGCCGAGAAATTGCTGGTGCGCTCATCTCAAAACGGCTGGCAATATCGCCTGCTGTCAGTGCGCCAGCGGACAGATACGCCAAAATTTGCCGACGCGGCGAGGAGGCAAGCGCCTCGAAAATTCGATCAGGGTTCATATCAGCTCAAAGTTATTTGAATAATTAGCATAATACTTGTTTGCCGTGTCGCCTGTACGGCGAGACTTGTTTGCCGTGTCGCCTGTACGGCGAGACTTGTTTGCCGTGTCGCCTGTACGGCGAGACTTGTTTGCCGTGTCGCCTGTACGGCGAGACTTGTATGCCGAGTCGCCTG
>JANNYO010000260.1:0-9998 GCA_031410115.1 Rhodanobacteraceae bacterium
GCAGCGGCAAATTCAGCGGCCAATGCGGCGTCAAGCTTGCCTGATGTTGCTTGCGCGGCGCTATTGACCGGTGCTTGCGCGCTTTTTGAGGTGCCTGCTGCATTCACCACAGGGCAAGTCGTAAAGGTAACAGCGCAAGCGCCCAGAAGAAAAGCAGCGAAACGATTTTGCAACAGCATTGGATGAATCCTAAAACGTGGGTTATTTGATTGTGCTCAAAGCGGGTGACGTATCAAGACTTGATGACTCAAGCGCAGAGCCGCACACTCGGCAGATGAGCGATATTTTGCACTGTTTGAAATGCGGCTAACTGCACTCGGGGTAAATCACGTCAGTGCACCGATCTCGGTGCGCGAGCAGTTGGCCGTGTCCGTACAAGACGCAGATGCGGTTTTAAACCAACTGCGCGCTCTGCCCGGCGTCAGCGGTGCGGTTATTTTATCGACCTGTAACCGCACTGAACTCTACCTTGCGCAAACAGATTCAAGTCAGACAAATGATCGCTCAGACCCCGACGGCGCGACACAGTTAGCGCAGGCAATCACCGATGGTGCGGTTAAGAATGCGGTATTGACGGACTATTTGAGACTGCGTGGCAGCAAGGCCAATTTAGCACCTTATTTTTATCAGCATAGCGGCGAAGCCGCGGTGCGCCACGTGTTTCGGGTCGCCACCGGGCTTGATTCCATGGTTTTGGGCGAGCCACAAATTTTAGGCCAGCTCAAAGGTGCCTACGCTCAGGCAAAAGCTGCGAACACCCTAGCACCGGCGCTGGATCGTTTGATGCAGCAAAGTTTTTTTGTCGCCAAGCAAGCGCGCACCGATACCGGGCTTGGGCAAAATCCAGTCAGCGTTGCCTCAAGCGCAGTGCGCTTAGCCAAACAAATTTATGACGATTTTGAGCGCCGCACCGCGCTGATTGTCGGCGCTGGGGAAACCGCAACGCTGATCGCGCGACATCTGCGCGCACAGGGTCTAAATCGCCTATTGATTACCAACCGCACCTTCAGCCGCGCGCAGGCGTTGGCAGAAGAGCTGGACGGTCAAGCGGTCCTGTTTGGGCAATTAGACCGTCATTTAAGCGATGCCGATTTGGTAATCACCGCCACCGCGTCCAGTCAGCCGATTTTGGATATTGCACGCGTGAAAGCGGCATTGGCACAGCGCAAACGCCGTACCTTGCTGCTGATCGATTTGAGTGTGCCGCGCAATATTGAAACCCAAGTGGGGCAATTGCGCGATGTGTTTTTATACGGCGTCGACGATTTGCGCCACGTCGCCGAGCAAGGCCTAAATGCCCGGCAACAGGCCGCCGTCGCCGCCGAACTTGCGATCACCGGACACGTGAATGAATTTATGGCTTGGCTGCGTGCGCGCGAACGCTTTGAGCCGATTTTGGCGCTGCGCGAGCGCAGCTACATCGCCCGCGATGCGGCCCTGATTGACGCCAAACGCCATATCAGCGCTGGCGCGGATGTCGCCTGGGTGTTGGAGCGGCTTGCGCATCAGCTGACCAATCAAATGTTGCATGCACCCACGATTGCCCTGCGCGATGCCGGTGCGGCAGGCGATGACGCCTTGATTGCCAGCGCCCGCCAACTCCTGCGTTTGGACCGTTAAGTATGGCGCAACCCAGTGCGCCTGCGTCAACCGGCGCTAATTTTGCGTTTTGCGGCCTGAGCAGCTTCATCGTCTTGCTGCCCTTTGGCCGCCTAAGCGAACTTGGCGTGCTGCTTTGCCTGCTTGCCAGCGGTTTTTTTTTACGCGAACGTTCAGCCATCACGCCCACATTGCGCAGCGCACTGATCTGCTTCGGCGCGATTTGGCTAGCCGCGCTCATGTCATCGCTGGATTCTTTCGACCCGCAAAGCAGTCTCATTTGCGTCATTAGCATGCTGCGCTTTGCAGCGTTATTAATCGCTGCACACATGCTTCGCCCAAGCCTGCGCCATTGGCTCAACAGCGTGGTTGCCGCCTGCTTAGCCATTTGGTGCCTGGATGCATTGGTGCAAACCGCACTTGGCTACAGCATCGGCGGCAGCAGTTACGGCGATCGCATCAGCGGCGTATTTGGCAAGGACAATCTAAAGCTGGGCCTCGCACTTGCGGTGTTTTCACCGTTCTTACTGTTTGCGGCGGAGCGGTTAAAGTCTCGCGCCAGCGACACGGAAAATAAGTCTCGCACCAGCGAAACATCAGTTAACGCGCGCGTAATCGTCGTTTGGCTAATCGTCGCAGCGGTGACCTTACTGGCCGGCGCGCGCGCGGGCTGGGTGATGTTTGCGCTGATTAGTTTGCTTTGGGGGCTGCGATTAAGCGGCTACAAGCTGCGCCGCACAGGTTTCGGGTTCGTGATTGCGGTAATGCTGACGCTGACACTTGCAGCGATTTTAAATGCCACAAACGCCCGTTTCGCCGAGCGCATGGCGCGCAGCGCGGCGATATTTAACCCGGCGACCGCAGATTTTGCCCTCGCCGGGCGCGTGCCGATTTGGCAAACCGCCGCGCGCATGGCGGTGGCACATCCAGTTAATGGTGTCGGCGTGCGCGCTTTTCGCTATGCCTATCCGCAGTACGCCCGAAGTGGTGATCCGTGGCTACAAAAACCACACGGTGCAGATATGCGCGCAACCGGTGCCACGCATCCACATCAACTATTGTTTGAGATTTTGACTGAAACTGGCCTAATCGGCCTTGCCCTGTGGGGTTTTGCCGCGCTCGTGCTGACGCAATGTTGGCGTCGCGCCGATGTGATCGCACGGGCGCACGCCTGGCCTTACGGCTGCGCACTGCTGGCGCTGACGTTTCCGATCAACACCCACACCGCACTGTATTCGTCTTTTTGGGCCGGCGTACTGTGGTGGCTGATTGCCGGGTTGTGCGCGAGTTTGCAGGCATCTGAGACGAGCACCCGTGATCGAATCAGGTAAAAATATCGCTATCTCTGGCGTGGTGACCACGTTCAACAACGCGGACACTATCGCGCGGTGTTTGGCATCGCTGAAAACCATCTGCACTGAACTGGTGGTGTTGGATTCAGGCAGCACAGATGCCACAAGAGCCATTTGCGAAGACTTCGATGTGCGTTTTTTTACGCAAGCCTTCGCCGGCTACAGCGCGCAAAAAACCGCAGCACTTGCACTGGCGAGCCACAACTGGGCAGTGCTGCTGGATTCGGATGAAGCGCTGGATTTACAGGCTCAGCAAGCCATTCGTGAAGCTGTTTGCAGCGATACGCCGCATTCCGGCTTTCGCTTACCACGGCGTGAGCTGATTTTCTGGCGCTATCAACATACGCGCAGCAAGCACAATCGGTTTTTGCGCGTTTTTAAGCGCAGTAAAGCGCAGATCAGCCCGCACCTGGTGCATGAAAGCGTCGAGGTGGATGGATCGGTTACGGATTTGAACGGCTATATTATTCACGACGGCGACATCAGCATTGCGCACAAGCTCAACAAACTGAATCATTATTCCAGTCTTGCCGCCGCCGCGAAAAAATCACCGACGCGAGCGGGCCACACACTGCGCCTAACGCTCTATCCAGCCTGGTATTTTTTACGCGCCTATTTGTTTCGACGGCAATTTTTGAACGGTTGGGCGGGCTATATCAACAGTGTTGAGCTGGCGCATTACGCATTTTTAAAATACGCCAAAGTTTTCGAGCGCGGTCAAAAAAAGGATGGTTTATGACAGCCACAACAACATATCTATTGGACGCCAGCCTGTATATTTTCCGCGCCTATCACGCACGCGCGCCGGAATGGACCGACAGCCAAGGCTGGCCCACGCACGCCGTGCACGGATTTACCACCACGCTTTTGGGGTTAATCGATCAGACCAAGCCGGCACAAATAGCGGTTTGTTTCGATGAGTCGTTCGGGCAAAATTTTCGCCACGATCTCTATCCAAATTACAAAGCCAACCGCGAACCGCCCACGGAAGATTTGGTGCGGCAGTTTTCGTATTGCAAAGATGTCGTCGAAGCGCTGGGCTTTACCGCGTTGGCAAATGAGCGATACGAGGCCGATGATTTGATCGGCTCGCTAGTGGAAAAGCTCAATCAAGAAAACGCCAGGGGCGTGATTGTTTCCGCCGACAAAGATTTAGCGCAACTGATCAACGCCAATGTCCAACAGTGGGACTACGGCAAAAACGCGCCGTATGGAATTGACGCGGTGATTGAAAAACACGGCGTACATCCAGAGCAAATGGCGCAATTGCAGGCTTTAAGCGGCGATGCGGTCGATAATATTCCGGGCATTCCCGGAATTGGCCCAAAGACCGCAGCCGCGCTGATGCAGCATTTTGGCTCGCTCGATGCGGTGCTGGCGCGCTGGGCTGAGGTTGAATTTCTGCGCATACGCGGCGGACTAGCGGTCGGAATTAAACTGCGCGAGCATGCGACGAGCGCACGTTTGTCATACCAACTGACCCAAATTGCGCGCGACGCGCCTGTGCCGGAAATTGCCGCGCTCACGCGCAAGCCCGTCGACCCAAAACGCATCGATGTGCTGTTCGATACGCTCGGATTCGGTGGCTTTTTGCGCGCCAAAGCCAAGCGGGTGTAGCGGGTTTTTGCCAAAGACGCGCAAAAAGAATCCTGATAATTTGGCTTTTGCATCAAGTGTTTTGGCGTTCCAACGCGGCATCAGGAGGCCACATGCGCATTGCCTGCAACGACGAAAAAACGAGGCTGGAGCGTCAAAAAAGTGTGCAATCTACTCACCCACAGGGTGAACTGGGTGATGGTTGATTTCTTCAATACATTCATAACTTTATCGAAGTTAACGAGCGCTCAACTGCCGTATCTAAGATCATGCTATTTGGTGAGAAACGAACGCGTTGAGTTACCCTCAATCGATCATTCTGCAAAGGCTAAATCGTGCTGCTAAACCCCATTACCGTTGAACTCGTCGGCATGGCACGCCGTGAAATTTCCCCACAATTGCGCATGCGCGCGGCGATGCATGTTCTAGATTGGCTCGGCTGTGCGGTTTACGGGTTACGCTATTTACACGGCAAGGCGCTGCTGAGTTACTTGAAAGACGTGCCCGAAGGCCGCGCCAGTGCATTGGGTGCGGAGCGCAAATACTTCGAGCAGGCCGCGTTTCATAATGCCTGCCTGGGCAATATTGCAGGCTTTGATGATCTGCATCGCACCACCCAACTAGGCCCGGGCGCGGTGGTGATTCCCGTGGCGCTAGCGGCCGCCGAACAAACCGGTGCCACCGGTGCCCAGCTGCTGGATGCCATTGTGCGCGGCTACGAGGTGATGCTGCGGGTCGGGCAATATTTGGGGCCTAAGCACAGTGCTTTTTTTGACAACACAGCCACCGCCGGGCCCTTCGGTGCAGCGGCAGCGGCGGCGGATTTATTGGGCTTAAATGACGAACAGTTTGCCTGGGCGCTGGGCAATGCCGGCACCCGCACGGGCGGGCTGAAGCAGTATCAAAACGAGCCCTGCATGAGCAAGTCTTTGCAGCTCGGCATGACGGCACAAAACGGTTTGACCGCAGCCATCCTGGCAAAGCGCAACTTCACTGGGCCAAAGCATATTTTAGAGGGCCCGCAGGGCATTTTCCCTGCAATCGCACGCGATGGCAGCCCAATCGAAATCATCTATGACCCCGATGGCGAGCTGCGTTTACATGAAATGAGCTTTCGCATGTGGCCCGGCAATCGCCATTTACATGCTGCAATTGACGCCGCGTTAAAAGCCAAAGCCAGCCTGCCACCCGGCAGTCAAATTAGCGCTATTTTGGTGGAAAGCTATGAAACCGCAATCAAGGCTTGTGATTGCGCACAGCCCAAGTCAGAAGCCGAGGCGAAGCTTTCGCTACAGCATGCGGTGGCGCTAAGTTTGTGCAAACACAAACCCGCGCTTGAGGATTTCAGCCCACCGTTTGATCAAGCCAAAATCACCGCAACGCGGGCCATGATCACGCTTAGCGCCGACGCGCCGATGACCCGCGCCTACCCAAAACAATATGGTGCACGGGTCAGCCTAACCACGCTCAGCGGTGTGGTTGTAACAGAAACCGTCAACGACGCCTGGGGTGACCCGGCCTGGCCGTTAACCATGCAAGATTTAGAAGCGAAATTCCAAACCCTATTGGGCAAAGTTGGCGTTCTGCCCAGCCTGCAGGCGGAACTGGTGCTGTGCGTTAAGCAGCTTCCGGAGGCCAAAACGCTGGCGGATTTTTCCAAGCGGCTGCAGCGGGTGCAGGCGGCGTAAGTCGCAGCTCGACGCTGCGGCTCAAAAATCTAAAAAACTCTAAATTCGTTGTTCTTTAGCAACAAAACCGAAATATCTAGCAAGATAACTGCGGCGTAATCAGCTCAAAACCCAAGCCGTGATCGGCGTTGGCCTTGCCAGCCAGCACGTTCAAATAGCACTCCTGAATCTGCTCAAGCGAGGTTTCAACGCTCACCGTAAGCCACGCTTCGCTGCGTTGCAAAAAATCTTCCCAGTCCAGGCGCGAATGCTGCTCAATCCAGCCAGGGCCGTGCTGTTCGACGCGCTTTTTGACCTGCGTCGGCGCAAAAAACAGCTGTGGTTTCGCGCCGGGCAGCACGCAATCGGTTGGCGCTAATTCGCCGCGATGCGAAATACCCAGCACCGCGCTGTAGCAAAGGGTGTCATTCAAATGTTGGTGTACACGCGCCAATAGACTTGCGCTACCTGCTACATCGACAAGCGCGGTCGTCGTTTTCGCCAGCTGCTCAATCGCGTCATAGCTCATCACGGCATCGAAACAGCCGGTGCTGCGCACAAACTCGACATTCGCTGATGATGTAAAGCCCGTGGTGGGAATGCCGGGCGCGAGGCGCTTGAGCGCCGCCCCTAAGGCCAGTGCAGTTTTGCTGGATGCGCTCAAAATCACCACCGAGCCCGCGCTAAAAAAAGCGCTGTCATGCAGAAAATCAGCGCACAGCCACGCTGTCATATAGAGTGGACGCAGCAGCGCGTAGCGCGCCTCAGCGATTGCGTCGATCTCGCGTCCCGCGCGGGCACTGGGCGCACGCTGCCAGCGCTGATAGTGCTGATACACCGACGGTAACGCCAAACGCGCTTTGGATTTATCAACAAAACCCGCCGCGCTGAGCACCTGGGGCGTCAACACCCAGCTCTGCGCCAACGGCCAATAGCCATAAGCACGCTGCCCAATCGCAAACTCGGCATGGCAGCTTTCCACAACCCGTGCGAAGCCCCAAATGGGTAACAGGCCAAAGCCTTGCGCAGTCGGAAAGAACTGCCAATAGGAAAATTTATCGCCCAAATCGGCATACGTGATGTTGTTTGCCGATAGCCCAAAACGCTCTACAGCAAAACGCACCTCGCCCGCTTGCAGCGTTGGCGTGGAACACTCAGTCCACTGTGCGCGCTGTAAGTCGCTGCGATCAATCCGAAATTCAAACATTACGCCACCTCTGCACTAAAGTTTGCCGAGGCTAGGCGCGTGCGCAGCAATGCGCAAGCGCAGGCGCTGCGCGACCGAAGGCTAAAATGCATTCAGCAAACCACTTCGGCGAACGGGCAGCTATAGCATCGTTAGAAAACGGTCTAGCGCCGCATATTGCGCGTCGGTGACTTCCCGGCAATTTTCGAGCCGCCCGCTTTCGCGCGTGCGATCGCGGCTTCGAAGCTTAATTTGTTGTAGCTTGCTAGCCGATCCTTACTCAGCGCACCCGCGTCGATCGCCGCTAGCACGGCACAACCAGGCTCCGCGTCGTGCACGCAATCGTTGAACTTACAGTGCAGTGCCAGCTCACTGATATCGCCAAAAGTCTGTACGCCGACATCTTCGTCGCCGGTCAATTTGATTTCGCGTAAGCCTGGGCTGTCAACCAAACACGCGCCCCAATCAAGCTTCAACAGCGCCCTGTGCACCGTCGTGTGGCGGCCGCGGCCATCGCTGGCGCGCACGCTGCCCACCTGCATCGCGTGCGCTTGGATCAGCGCGTTGCTGAGCGTAGATTTCCCCGCTCCTGAGGAACCTAACAAGACGCCGGTGCTGCCCGCAGGTAGCTCCGCCATCAGCACGCGCACCGCAACCGGGTCGCGCACATCCAGCGCATACACCGGTGTGCTGCCAATGCGACTGGCTAATTCCGCACGTGCAGCGTCGCTTTCTGCGAGCGTGTCGGCCTTGCTCAACACGATCGCTGCGGCGATATTGCAGCCATGCACCAGGGCCAAATAGCGCTCAATTCGGCGCGCAGAAAAATCACGGTCTAGGCCACAGACGATCAAAACTTTATCGACGTTTGCCGCCAATACTTGCTCCGCGAAACGTTCCCCGGCAGCGGCGCGTTTCAGTTCGCTGGTGCGCGCTAAGGTGTGCGCGAACATCTGCAAGCTGTGATCTACCCAAACAAAATCACCGACCGCCGGGCGCTGCGCTGCTTTCAAAGACTTCAACTTTGGGTGTGCCTGCGCACTGAAGTTGTGCGCACCGTCGCTCAGCATAAATCCCGAGCGATGCTGTTCAATCACCCGCGCCAGGCGCAAATGCGGCAACGGTGGCTGATGCAAACGCACGTCGGGCATGCCAATTTTCGCAAACTGGGCGCGTTCGTCGGCTACATCTGGTGGTACCGACTCATCGGGTGAAACATCGAAAGCGCTGCGCGTAGAAATACTGGGCGTAGAAATACTGGGCGTAGAAATACTGGGCGTAGAAATAATGGGCGTAGAAATAAGTTGGGCCATAAGAGTTGACGTCAGACGCACATGATAAAAGCAAAGCTATGGCGAAAGCGATTCCAACTCATCACTAAAAAGGAGAAAACTAATGTTTGCCGCAATCGTATTGTTATTAGCGGGGTTGCAGCTGTTTGCATTCGGCGTGTTGGCCGCGTTCGATCCCGCAGCGCTGTTGGGCCCGCTGGGTTTTGGCTTGAACAGCAGCGAAGCGCTCACTGAAGCGCGCGCCTTTTACGGCGGCGTCGAAATCGCGCTGGGCTTACTAATGAGCGCAGCGGCGTTTCTACCGCGCTGGCGTGAGGCGGGGTTGATCCTGGTGGCAGCCTGCTTTGGCGGCATTGGCTGCGTGCGCGCGATCAGTATGGCAATCAGCGGCGCGCACACGCCATTTTTGATCTTTGCGCTCAGCGTGGAGGTTGTTTTGGTGGTGCTGGCGATGTTGGCTCTGCCTGGTGTGCGGGCTAGCGATTCAAACCCGCGCCGCTAAGCCCGCAATTTCGCCGAAATCTCCGCCCTCGCGGCGCGCAGTACTGAATCCCGATCCAGCCCGGCGAGAATATCTTCGACGACGCGCTTTGGCCCCAGCTCGCCCCAGCTTTTGCCATTTTCCAAATATTTTTCGGCGGCTTTTCCAGTCAGCATGGTGGCGTAATAGGCCAATGCGCCTTGGGCACCGGCGGTCAGTGCGGTCGATAGGCCCACGCTCAAACCTTTCAGCGCGCTGGCGACTAAATGCACGCCCCAAATCGCGCCCATCAGCAGTGCGAGCTGCGCGCAAATCGTGCCGATCAATTGCCCAGCTTCAACTTTGGTCAGTGGCAGGCCGTAAACCCGGCTCAGATGCACCACCAATGCAACATCTAAACCTGCAGCGGCGACCAAATCTGCGACCGGAATGGGGTTGAGTCCAACCGCGACGCCTTTGGTCAAGCTGTAGGTGTGCACCAGGGTGTTGGCGACTTCCGCGCGCACCGCGATCAGGCGCTTCGCCACTTGATCGGACATGTTGGCTGCCATCAAGCCTGCGTTGAGTGCGGATATCGTGCGGCCTTCGGTATCCAAAACCGCCGCGATTCGGGCGCGCAGGGCGCCTAAATTCGGCGGAACTACCAGCGCACTTTCAACTTCCTGACCCGAGGCGTCGATGCGCACCACGATACGACGCTGCGGATTGGCACTGGCGGGCACGACGTTTGCGGCTTCGATCAAGCCAGCGCTGCGCTCGGTCAATTTTTGGATTAACGCATCGCATTCGGCACCGGTGTAGCGATCCGCCTTGTTCAACACCAAC
>JANNYO010000261.1:0-7438 GCA_031410115.1 Rhodanobacteraceae bacterium
CATTACGCACTGTGCGATTTGCCTCAAGAAGGGCTCTGGGCTGCATTACGTGCCCACCAAACGGCGCTTGCTCAGCTCGAAGTGGACTTTGGATCAGACGCACCCAGTGCCGCTGTGCTCGATGCGCTGCTTGGCTCTTTACGCCGGACTGTGTCAGGTATGGGAGGTCGGCATGCTCGCGCCTGATCGCCTGCAGAAAATCGAAGCCATGGCGCGCGAACGCTGCTTGGGGCCATTGGGCGATGTCGTCGCGGGCATTGGCATGGATCGCCCGGTATCGGACTACAGCAAGTCAGACGTGTTGTCCCTGATTACTGCCGTGATCACGGCGTACCAGAGTGCCGTTGTCGAGATCGGCGAACAGGTGCTGGCGCGCGAGCGCGAATATTTTGCCGCGCGCGGTCGCACGCATCCGCTGGACGAGGTGCCGTTCTAATGCTTGATTTTAATCACCGACCGACGCCCTCGGAGCACATCAGCGCGCTCATTGACCATGCCTTGCAAGCCGAGCGCAGCGGCGAACAAAAACGCGACTACTTGGGCGCAAGCCGGATCGGTTTGCCGTGCGAGCGTCAGCTGCAGTTTGAGTATGCCGGTGCGCCGCTGGATTCTGGCCGTGCGTTCACGGGTCAGCTGCTGCGCGTGTTTGAGGTTGGCCATGCGCTGGAAGACATGGCAATCCGCTGGCTGCGCGCCGCCGGTTTTACGCTGATCACGCGAAAAGCCAACGGCGATCAGATTGGGTTTTCGGTTGCCGGCGCACGCCTGCGGGGTCATATCGATGGCGTCGTGACAGCGGTTCCGGCATCCATCGCCTTAGCGGTGCCGATGCTCTGGGAATGCAAGTCCATGCACAACGCAAGCTAGAATGACACGGTCAAGCACGGTGTGGCACAGTCCAAACCGATCTATGCCGCGCAACTGGCGATTTATCAGGCCTATCTGGAAGCGGCGATTCCGGGCTTAAGCCAAAACCCAGCGCTGTTCACCGCGATCAACAAAGACACGCAAGCGATTCATTTCGAGCTGGTGCCGTTTGATGCCGATCTGGCGCAACGCATGAGTGATCGCGCGGTGCGCGTGCTGAGCGCAACCCATGCGCATGAATTGCTGCCGCGTGCGACCACCACGCCCACCCATTTTGTTTGCAAAGCCTGCGCCTACGCGGAGCGGTGCTGGAGCCTAACATGACCAATTATTTTGATTTCAACGATGCGCCCGATCCGGCGGTCATCGCCACGCCCGTCGATACTGATGCGGTTCGTGCCAGTCTGTTGGCGCGACTAGAGCACATCGTGCAGGCGCTGTATCCGAACGCGCTGCTGAGGGGTGGAAAAGCCTACCTGGGCAACATTGCGGGCGAGCTCGGCGATTCACTGACGATCAGCCTCGATGGCGCTAAACGCGGACAGTGGTTTGACTTCGCCACGCAAGAAGGCGGCGATCACGTCGAGCTATTTGCACGCGGTCATGGCTTGTCCGCGCGCACGGATTTTCGGCGCGTTTTGGAATTGGCTGTACAGTGGTTAGGCCATACGCCGGTCGATACCGAGTTTACGGCTCAGCCCGCAGGCGCGCGCGCCACAAAGCCACGCACAGCCAGCGGAAATGAAGCGCCTGAGCTCGGCGCGCCCACCGCAAAATGGGACTATTTGGCCGCCGATGGCAGCTTAATCGCCTGCGTCTATCGCTTTGAGCCCGCGCCTGGCAAAAAGCAGTTTCGTCCCTGGAATGTCGCCACCGGCAAGTTTGAAGGACTGGATCCGCGTCCGCTGTACAACCTGCCGGGCATTGCCCGCAGCGAATCGGTCGTGCTGGTTGAAGGCGAAAAGTGCGCGCAGGCGCTGATCGATATCGGCATCTGCGCCACGACGGCGATGCACGGTGCCAAAGCGCCGGTCGATAAAACCGACTGGTCGCCGCTGGCGGGTAAGGCGGTGCTGATTTGGCCCGATAAGGACAAGCCCGGTTGGGACTATGCAGCGGCAGCGAGTGAGGCGATCACGGCAGCCGGTGCTGACTCTGTTGCGTTGTTATTACCGCCCGGCGAAAAGCCAGAAAATTGGGACGCAGCCGATGCGCTTACTGAGTGCTTCGACGTGCCACAGTTTTTAGCGCAGGGCGAACGCATGATCACGCATGCCGCGCCCCCGAAAACAGCCGATGCGCTTTCGGTTGACGCGGATAGTCTTGACTCAGGCAACTCAGTGTGGGGCAGTGAAGATGCCCTGGCCTTGGCCTTCACCTCGCAATACGGGGAGGATTGGAAGTATGTTGCACTGTGGGGCCAATGGTTGGTTTGGCCGGGCCCAGGGTGGCAACCTGAAACGACCCTGCGCGCCACGGATCTGATTCGCGAACTGTGCCGACGGTTCGCGTTGGGCGCTGAATCTCCGCGTACCGCGAGCAAGTTGGCGTCGAGCGGCACGGTCTCGGGCGTCGAGCGTCTTGCGCGCTCAGATCGCCGCCATGCGGCCAATGCGGAGGAATGGGATGCCGATCCCTGGCGCCTCAACACCGCAAACGGCGTGGTGGATTTACGCCTCGGCACGTTGTCCATGCATGCCCGCGCGGATCGCATGACCAAGCTTGCGCAAGCGACACTGCCGAAAGCCACTGCATCCCCTGCTTGTCCAACCTGGATGACGTTTTTACATGAATGCACAGGCGGTGATGTCGCATTGCAGGGTTATTTGCAGCGCATTTGCGGCTACTGCCTGACCGGCTCTACGCGCGAACATGCGCTATTTTTTCTCTACGGTACCGGCGCAAACGGAAAGAGTGTTTTCGTCAATACGTTGACAGCAATTTTGGCCGATTACGCCACGAACGCGCCGATGACCATGTTTATGGAGACACGCTCGGATAGTCACCCGACGGATCTTGCCGGTCTGCGGGGCGCACGACTCGTGGCTTCAGTTGAAACCGAACAAGGTCGACGTTGGAACGAGTCCAAAATTAAAGCGCTCACCGGCGGCGATAAAGTCTCGGCCCGCTTTATGCGCCAGGACTTTTTCGAATACACGCCGCAGTTCAAACTCCTGATTGCAGGCAATCACAAACCCTCGATTCGCAATTTGGACGAGGCGATGCGTCGGCGACTACAGCTCATTCCTTTCACGATTACCGTGCCTCCTGAGCGGCGCGATAAGCAGCTTGAGCAAAAAATCTGGCGTGAGCGCGATGCTGTACTCGCGTGGATGCTTGAAGGCTGCAAAGAGTGGCAGCGCATTGGCCTCCATCCACCGAAAGTCGTGTGTGAAGCGACCGATGAATATTTTGAGTCTGAGGACGCGATAGGCCGATGGCTCGCCGAGCGCTGTTCGTTTGCGGCCAATTTGAGGTCACTGACCTGCGAACTATTCAACGATTGGAAGGAGTGGGCCGAACTCAATGGCGAGTTTATGGGTTCGCAGAGGCGCTTTTCCGATGCCCTCCTGACCCGACGAATTGAAAAGTGGCGCAACAGCGTGGGCGCGAGAGGCTTCGCGGGCATTGCGCTCAAGGTTGCTAAGCCCCTTTCAAGCACCCACCAACCTTACTTGGATAACTAGCATGAACGCACTTCCTAAAATTCCGTCCAATTCAGCGCATATCAGTATCCTGGCGCTCGATCTGGGCACGCAGACCGGCTGGGCGATTCGCGCCAACGGCCAGATCACCAGCGGCACGCAGAACTTTAAACCACAGCGCTTTGAAGGCGGCGGCATGCGCTTTTTACGGTTTCAGCGCTGGCTCAACGAGCTGCATCAATTGACGGGATTTGGCGAAGTCCATTTTGAAGAAGTGCGCCGCCACACCTCGACCGACTCCGCGCACGTCTATGGCGGCTTGTTGGGTCAGCTGAGCGCATGGTGCGAGCAGCAGCACATTCCTTATGCGGGCGTGCCGGTCGGCACCATCAAACGCTTTATCACTGGCAAGGGCAACGCTAGCAAAGACGACGTCATTGCTGCAGTCCACGCGCTGGGTCATCGACCCCACGATGACAACGAAGCCGACGCGATTGCCTTGCTCCTCACCATCACCCGCGCCACGGAGGCCGCATGAACAATCTAAAAATTGCCGCCAAAATGCGGCTTCCGACGACGACCAAAGAGGTCGCTGCGTGGTTTGAAGAGGCGGTGCGGGTTGGTCGCAAGCTGCCACCCGCTGGCCCGCGTGGCTATGTGACCTTGTGGCCAGAGTTCAAGCGCCTGCCGAACGAGCGCTATGCGGAGGATGACAAAAAACCATTTTTCGCGCCGAGCGGAGCAGCGATTGATCGCATGATCATCTGCAGTCGCTGGCTCGAGTGGATTAGTGAGGAAGAGCGGCATTTGATTTGGTTACGTGCCAAACGCGAACCTTGGAAGGACGTTTGTGCAGCGATGGGCTGTGATCGCACGACGGCATGGCGGCGATTAAATGCGGCGTTTAGTCAAATTTTGGAGCATTTGGAGGCGGCGCAAAATTTACCGTCGACATTGGATCGGGAGTTGCAAACGCTGCTCGTACAATCCCAGCTCGTGAGCACGATCTAGAAGCACGCCAGCTCTTGTTTGGGAGCATTCCGCATTATGGAATATGGAATGCTTGGGCATAAGTTTTCTAAACCGTCATTCGCGCCCGCTTGGCGCGCTGCGTCACGGTCGCGACCAATCCAACGAGAGGAGCCTCAGCTAGCCCGCGCTGGCAAAGTGGCGCAACGACTGGAGGACCGCAATGGATCAGCTTTTCCGCCAGTTCAATCACTCGCCTTTGTACATACGGCGCAGCCAGTCCCGCATCACTGGCAAACTTTCGCCATGCGCTGGGGTCGATATCTTCCAGCGTCGCGCACTTGCCCATTTTCATCGCAAGCTTGGGCGATAGTTCTGGGTAAGCGGCCGTTGACAGCAAGTCATAAAGCGGTGCGAGCACCACGCCATTCACGCCGTAGAGCAAGCTGAAATTCTTACCGTGCGCGTCGCAGTTGCCGATCAGAAGATTGAAAATTGCCGCGTCCAGTAATTTGAGTACGTCGACCGCTGGACGATGCGCCACGCGCCGAACCAGATCAAAGCAGGCTTTGAAGTTAGGCCCGCCTTCGCTGGCGTACTTGCGCTCGGATTCCACACCGAGCGCCTGACAAAAATCTTCCTGATGCAGGCGGCGCGTTTTACCGTCGGCACCCATTGTTCGGTCATAGCGTTGAATCAACAAAAAGCTGCGCCCAGCCACCACGCGCGCTTCAATCGGCGCAACGTCCAGTCCCATCGCAGCAGCTAAGCGCATCGCAAAGGCCTCATTTTCCGTGGTTGCCTGAAATCGCGGAATCGGTGGCTTCAAAATGTGCGTGGTCGGTTGGCCGGGTGCTGGAAGTGCAATGCGCCCTTGGTGGATCACGAGCGGGATTTTGCTCTGCGCGCCTGCAAGCGAAAGCCTCAATCCATCAGTGCCTGCTAAAAAAGGCCGGGTCGGCAGCGCGTCCAAAAGTGCGATCAGGCGCGCATCGTCAAGCGTATCGACCGTGTGATGGTGCGCATCCGGAATGTAATCAGCGGGCGGTGTTTCGCCTTCTGGCCACAGCGTGAGCGCTCCGGCGACATCACCACCGAGCGCTTTAAGCAAACTAAAGGTGTTGCCTTTGGATACGCCCAGCAGTTTTGCGACCATTTCACGCTGCGCTTCTTCCGGCAGCAAGCCACCGAAAAAAGGGCTGCATGCGCGCCGACCAAAAGCCGCGACCTGTTTCGGCAGCGATGCTGACACGGCAGGTACAGCAGTATCTGCAAGCCACGCCGCGTCATAGCTGAAACTCATTTCGCCCGAAAGGTTGACTTGCAGCGCGCCGACCAGTCGCTTGTCCCACCACACGCATAGGGCTTGTTTCATGGCGTGCCCCTATCAACCAGCGATAGCTTTAAGCCCAGCGCTGCGACTACCGCTAATGCCTTCCCCAATTGTGCAGTCGACTTTCCGGCTTCCAGATCGACAATAAAGCGGGTGCCAACGCCCGTTGCGCCAGCCAATTGATCTTGTCTCAAGCCCTGCGCTTTGCGCGCCGCACGAATCGCTGCGCCAAATTCTTTGCTGGAAAGCACTGTTTTTCACCACATAATTACCGTTCGGTAACATTGACTGGAAACCATCCAGAGTCAAGCGCTATTTTCCCGAGCGGGAATGTTTTCGTTTCAAATGAAGCACGCCGGTGCTGGCGAAACCAAACCCCACAATAACGCGGTAGCGATCAGCGGCCCGCGCTTACCGATTTGAAGGGGCGGTGGCAAATCGGGCACGTTGGGCATCCGACGGAACACCTCGAAAGCCAATGCTGCACAACATAGGCTGTGAGCAATGCTACGCGGTTCCGTGGGTGCGCCCAACACCACATCCAAGCAGCAGAGCGGCAAGAACGTAGCTCAGACGGCCCATGACGCTTCTGACTCAGAATGTCGTAAGTCCCTACGCCTGGGCGCGCGAGCGCGCAGACGAAGGATGTTTCGACATACTGAGTCGGTTGTGTCAGATGCAACTTTGAGAGCGCAGTGCTGCAAGTTGAGGGAAGTTGCGCCTTGTCAGGTATGCCCGTGGCGTAGTGCGGTCGCGACGGAATTTAGCCCTGCAACAAAACTCAAAATCACTGCTAGAGTTCGATCCATGGTGAAGCAATACCGCTCGCCGATGACCGCAATTGACGCCAAGCCTTATGTCCAAATCCAACGCCCTCGCAAATCAAACTCGCACCGTGCAGGCGAATGCGGGCGCACTTGAAGCGACTTTGGGCGATGCGGATAAAAGCGGCAAGTTTAGTGAAGTTGAGGGTGCCTGCGGGTCAATGTGGAAAGAACGGACTTTGTGCCGTCGCAACGCGAAATCGTTGGTGGTAGTGTTCGCTTCAAGCCAGGGCGAACACCGCCAACTGGTCGGTGCAAAGCAGCAGAAAGCGGTGCGATGCGGCAGCAACGAGGTCAAAGTGGATCAAAGTGGATTGGATCGGAAAATATCGGCAAGTTGAGGCAATTTGAGGGAAATACGATGCAGTTTGAGACGATTCACGGGTCCTTCCCCTTGACAAATTCTTACGGGGATCATCAGCGCTAAACCTCGCTAGCGAAGCGCAAAAAATCCGGGTTCGCAGTTCGCAGGTTCGCAGCCGCAAGCAGCCCTCCAAAATCAGCCACAGCAATCTCACCAAAGCCCACCTCGTCGGGCTTTTTTAGTTTGGGTCGAACTAAATCAAGATGCGAACCGGCCTTCCAGGTTCGCATTTTAGGTTCGCGTTCGCACCCTGAGTTCGCAGCGTGGTTCGCACTCGAGTTCGCATTGACCAACGCACGCCCACAGGTTCGCACCCGCACCGCAGTACGCACAAAAAGAAAGGATTTTTTAAGTGGGTATTTCCATTCGCGCTTACGCACGGCTTCGTGGCGTTTCCGATATGGCAGTGCGCAAAGCGATCACGACGGGGCGCATC
>JANNYO010000262.1:0-3570 GCA_031410115.1 Rhodanobacteraceae bacterium
CTTTTTGCGAAAACGCGCGGTCTACCCCAAACTTAGGCGGATCAACACAGGCGAAAAAACGATGTTTCACATTGTCTTGTACGAACCCGAAATTCCACCGAACACTGGCAACGTGATTCGCTTAGCTGCAAACATCGGTGCGAAACTGCATTTGATTCGCCCGCTGGGCTTTGATTTAGACCACGCCAAACTGCGCCGCGCGGGGCTGGACTACCACGAATTTACCGCGCTAACCGCGCATGACGACTTCGCCCGTTTCCTCGCTGCGGTGACGCCCAGCCGCATTTTCGCGCTGACTACGAAAGGCACGCGCCGCTTTACTGAGCCGGATTTTTTGCCCGGCGACGCGTTCGTATTCGGCCCTGAAACGCGCGGTTTACCCGCAGCTTTCATCGCGGCATTGCCAGCGCATCAGCGTTTAGTGATTCCGATGGCACCCGGCGGGCGCAGTTTAAATTTGTCGAACGCGGTAGCAGTTGTGGCATTTGAAGCATGGCGGCAAATTGGTTTTGCTGGGGCGAAAGATTAGGCGAAAAACAGGCAAAACAAAGCCGCAACATGTGCGGCTTTGTTTTCGTATGAACTACTCGTATGTAGAGGCTTTCCTAGCCCTCAGCGCCTTCTTCTTCACGGACTTTTTCTTTCACGTCGATCACTTTTTTGCCACGGTAGAAACCACTCGCGGTGATGTGGTGACGACGATGCACTTCGCCTGTGGTGCTGTCGGTTGCAAGTTGCGTTGCGGTCAGCGCGTCATGTGAACGGCGCATGCCAGCACGTGAGGGCGTAACACGGGATTTTTGAACGGCCATGGCGGCTTCCTTTTGCTAAACAAATAAAATGAAAGCTCGCCTGCGCAGACTTTCGTGCTTTTCGCTCCGCCTGGGCAGGCGGCGTCGTAAAAATTAGCCGGCGAGTATAGCGAAATTGTTGGCTTTACAAGCATGTATGCAAGGGCGCATGAGATTTCGCTTCAGCCAAGCTTTGCCTTCAACTGGGTTTGCCCTTCAATAAACTGCCTAAACTTGCAAACGGATGTGCCTTCTCGGGCGCACGCGCTTGCCAAACGCCCGGGCTTTCGGAATTCGGCAAAGCCGGGTTTACCGGCACCGGCGGGATTAACAAGATCAGCTCATCTTCAACAAGGCTGACCGGCGTGATCGCTTCGCTGGTGATCAAAATCGGGTCGAAATCCGGCATCAGCGCGGATTCTTCTTCCTCAGTTGCAATAAAGCCCAGCCGGGTATCGCTGGCAATTTTAAAATCAAAGCCTTCTAAAGAACGTTGGCACATCAAACGCGCCGCACCGTTGATCTGAATGCGCACACAGGCGTGCCCGACCACGTCAGTGGAGAACACCAATGTGTAGTCGACATGTCCATAGGGCGCAACCAGTAAGCCATTGAGGCGTTCCAATTGCGCCAATTCCAGCCGGCCTACCACCGTGCGCCCGGTCGTTGCCAAGCGCATTGCGTCGCCCATATTTAAAATTACCGCGTTCATTTTTTACTCATTTAATTGGTTGCCGCCTGGGCGCGTTCGCCGCGCGGACAACATACCGGTCGGAACAGAGTAATTCTGGGGTTCTTGATACGCAAGGCCTGACTTATCTGTCGTGTCGCCTGCGGCGAGACTTATTCTCGGAATCAACATTGATCCCGATGTAAAACGGCGGCACTTAGGCCGCCGTTAAAAAAATCTATCTACACGCCTGTGTGACGACACTTTTTGCGTGGACTAAAATTACTCTTCAGTTTCTGCCTGGCAGGCAAGCAAGTCATCACTTTCAATCTTCCAGCCGCCGCTGCCGCAAATATCAACATCGCTGACGGCGCATTCATCACCATCTTCGTCGATAAGTTTTACGTCGTAGGTGGCGCAAGGCACGCCTTTCAACGTGAAGGTTTCGCCACTTTCAATGACCTCATCACCCAACTGATCTGCACCCCACTCTTGTTTATCTACGTGCGAAACATAAAGATGGTCAAGCTTCCAATCGGATGCGTTGGTAATCGTTACATCACCGGCAAAAGCAGAGCCAGATAAGCTTGCAAAGGCCAAAACAACGGCGAAACCGGCAATCAGAGAAAATTTAGTACGTTTCATTTTTAGCTCCAAGTTGATCATTTATCGGCTTAGCCGACACGTTTAAAGGTTTGAAACTACCGCGCGTTTAGCCGCCTAATGAGGGTAGAGGCATAGAACTGGACTTGCGCTAAATACACAACTTCTATACAAAACTTTGCAGTTTTCGCCCAGGGTGAATTCGCCGAATGGGTCTTGTATATCCGTTGCCCGCGCACGCTGACAAAACACTCGTTCGCCGCCTGCTAAAGTCAAAAATTCGCCGCAATGTTGGAAACTCAGATGAAAGTTGGATTGGAACTGGCGGGAATTTGGCCGCGCGTGATGGCGTTTGTTTATGAGTCTTTGATCGTCGGCGCGATTTTGTTTTTAGCCACCGCCGCCGCCATGCTGGTTACCCGATCGGCGATTGAGCCTGGCACGGTTTGGTTTGAGCTGTATTTATTGAGCGTAGTTGGCGGCTATTTTTGCTACTGCTGGACGCGCAGCGGGCAAACCGTTGGCATGTTTGCCTGGCGCATTTTGTTAACTGATTTGGCCGGAAATCGAGTCAGTTTTGCCACCGCGATTTCGCGCTATCTGGTATCGGCAATTTTGGGTTTCGGTCTGCTGGGTTTACTCATGGCGTTAGTCGACATTGATCGCATTGCGCTGCAGGATCGTTTGACTCGGACTCGGGTTTTGCGGCTGCCAAAGGTGGAGCGGGCTTGATTCTGGGATCCCTGCCGGGATGCAAATCGCGCGGACGGCTTTCCGGTGTCGTAAGCTGCTGCGTTTTTTTTAAGCGATAGTTCACGCCCTCTTTTTTCCACTCGCTCGGAAACAGATAGCGCTGGCAGTCGGCGTTGATGGTCGGGTCGTCGACAGCCCGGCCGGCTTAGGCCACTAGGTCCCCATTAAGGTTATGAATCGGAATCGCAATGCGATTTTTCATCAGGCCGCTTTTTGCAAAAACCAAAGCCAAAGTGCGCCGTGGTGTCCACATCAAAGCCACGCTCGAATAAGTACGGGCCTGATCGACTAGACTTGTCTGCCGTGTCGCTTACGCGAGACGTTACTTCAGCGGTTCTAGCGTCAGTACATGCAGCACTTTACCGGGCAATAGCGGGCTAGGATCGCCGTTTACCCAAGCGGTGTGTCCGGCGCCATAAAATGGGCTGAGTGGATGGCCGCTTTGCCCGCCGGGCATCTGCAGCAGGCCTTTATCCTCGTGTCCGGGGCTGACACTTAAGCGCTCACTGGCACCGAATGTCGGCCCCTGGGCGCGCACGATATGGCCAGTGTCGCCGGGTAATGCGTCACCGGGCATATCTAAAAACCAGCTCAAAATGGGTATCGCCCGGGCCAAAGGATGCTGAATTTTCGCGACATTTTGTGCGCCCCAAGCGTGCGCTTTTAACGCAGCGGCGATGATCTCTGAGTCCGCTAGCTTGACCTCTGCAATCGGTGCTAGTGCGGCTTGTTCGGGGCTTAACTTGCCTATAA
>JANNYO010000263.1:0-4904 GCA_031410115.1 Rhodanobacteraceae bacterium
CGCTTTTATAAAATTCAAAGTTATGAAGCCAAGTGCGCGCCATCCATTAATTCAAGTGGCATTTTACGACCGTAGTGCCGTCTTCTCTGTGTTCTGTCGTACATGAATACGAATGTGCACCGCCACTCGATGTGTTGGTAACTTGGATGCCGAGAGACTGCATATAGGTTACCCAGTCATTTAGATCCCGAGGATTGTGCCGAAACAGGAACGTCTCATTAGCCGCTTCAGTGTCCTCGCTCATAATGTCGTTATTGTTCGCGTCTTGTGGTTTGCCCTGGAGTTCTGAAGTGGTTGAATCTTTCACCAAAAGGTTAACCTCACTTCCGTCGTCGAATTTGATCTTGAGTTTGTATTGACCGGCTTTACCGTCAGTTAACAGTTTGTCCGCGGTATCGTGTAGATCTCTCAGCGCGTCAGCAACTGTTTCACCAAAAATCTCATCCAAACGACCACTGATTAATTCGTTCAAGTCATTGCGCAAAGAGCTATAGCGCATGTAGTCAAAAGCATCCATGTGTGCCAAAACCGGGTCACTAGCGGCTACTTCGCTAACGTTGATCGTCGTTTTTGCAACCAGATCGCCATAGCGCAAGAAAAGCACACTTAAAGATTGTCCCTTGTGAGCAAATTGCGGCTCCACTACCTCTTCGTTGACCGCAATAAAGCTGCCGCAACCGCCGCCGCCCGCGTTTGTCGTCGGTGCGCTGGTACTCGGGGTTTTGCTTTTCTCGGCGGTATGGATTGGCCTGCAGGTGGAGTCAAAATAAACCATGTATTTGTTGACATCGCCGTCAACTAAGTCGATGACATATTGCGTATTTTGGTGGTTCTGTTGAAACGCAGCACTTGCCCGCTGCTCTTTTTGGCTGACACTGCAAGCGTTACAGGTCGCAGCGTCGACGACGACAGCGTTCGCCGCCGAAGCGAGGAATAGGCCAGAAAATAAGAGAATGCAAAATTTCATCTGATTACCTTTTGTTGCGAGTGGGCGATAAAATGTAAACAAATCCCCCCCCCCCCGAGTCAATAGAAAGTTTCAAGAAAGTGAAAATATGGGTGAATTGCTAGAAAAGCCATGTTGATGCCAACTCAGTGTAAAAACGCATTCAATGAGGCATCACCGCACAACCCGAAAATGCCCCGTTTGCGGCCACGCTTCAAGCGCGTCTTCTTCTTGGGTGCCGCGCCCGACGTTGTGCAGTACCAAATAGCGCCCGCTAAAAAGCGTGGTTTGATCCGACACTATGCCGATATGCGGCAAATTGCCGGGCAGCATCCAAGTCACCAAATCGCCCGGCTGAAATTCGTCGATTGCCCGATGTTTGGGCGCCGTGGGTAGTTTTAGCGCCCAGCCTTGTCGGGTGAAATAACGCTGCAAATTAGGCACGCGTCGGTGATCAATATTGGCGTCCGCACGCTTTAGCCCCCAGTTTTTCGGGTAGTCAGCGAAATGCTTGCGCATGTCCTCGTGCAGCAATTGCTGCAAGTCCAATTTTTGCCCGCGCAAACTGCGGATCACGACGTCCGTGCACACGCCGCCGGCAATTGGCACGTCGCCATTTGGATATTCAAGCTGCCGATAACTCGGGTCGTAGCGAACCGTGACGCCAATTTGGCTGCGCGCATTGAGGATGAGTTGGGCTGGTTCAAACTCAGCAGCGAAGGTAACTGCGGCCCCGAGCAGGTGAAACATAACCACAAGAATCAAGCTTGAGAGGCGTCTTTGCATCCGGTACTCGTTATCTAATCAAACATAAAAAAGCCACTGCAATCAGTGACTTTTCCGTCATTTCAAGGTTGGTAAATGCACTTAAAGCACGTAAACAAACACAAACAATCCGAGCCACACCACGTCGACAAAGTGCCAGTACCAAGCCACCGCTTCAAAGCCAAAGTGATGATCTTTGGTGAAATGCCCAGCCATACAGCGAAACAATATAATCGCCAGCATGATCGTGCCCAGGGTGACGTGCAGGCCGTGAAAACCGGTCAACATAAAAAAGGTCGAGCCATAAACGCCGCTGCCCAGGGTTAAATTCAACGCGTGGTAGGCGTGGATGTATTCGACCCCTTGGAAGTACAAAAAGCACATGCCCAGCAGCACGGTGGCGGCCATCCAAAAGCTGAGCCAAAAGCGCTCGCCGACTTTTAAGGCCCAATGTGCAAGCGTAATCGTGGTGCCAGAGGTCAACAAAATCAGCGTGTTTAACAGCGGCAAACCCCAGGGGCCGATGGTTTTAAATACGCCGCCAATGCTCCCCGGGCCGTTGCTGGGCCAACCGGCAACATAGCCATCATAAAGAAATTTATTGGTGGCAAAACCTTCGCCTTCACCGCCCAGCCAAGGCAAGGAAAAGTGCCGCACATAAAAAAGGGCGCCAAAAAAGGCGGCAAAAAACATCACCTCAGAAAAAATAAACCACAGCATGCCCATGCGAAAAGACATGTCTTCCTGGGTTTTAAAGCGCCCGGCGACCGATTCTCGGATCACATCGCGAAACCAGCCGAACAGCATCATCAAAATCGCTGCCATGCCGATGAAAAACAGCGGCTTACCAATCGCATGTTCATTCATCCAGTTTGCGGCGCCAACCATCATGGTGAATAGCGAAATTGAGCCAATAATCGGCCATTTACTGCCGTGCGGAACGTAATAACCAGCTGCTGTTGACGCCATGTCTGTCTCGACTGAAATTCTGACTTTGGATTATCCGCGACTAAGCGGCTTTTGGCTAGCGCGTGTAAACGTAAACGCTAGCAGGGGGGAAATTACGCAGGGTAAAGCTGGCGCGGCGCACCTTTAGATGCAGCGCACGCACGATCGCGCTGGTAATTGGCGATTTTGGCCCATAAGTAAACTGCACCAGCGGCGCACCGGGCGCCATGACCTCAAAAGCGGCGGCAACAATACTTTGCACAATCGCATTGGGCATATTGAGAAAGCCAAGCCCCGAAACCACCGCATCAATTTCGCCGCAGCTAAAATTGGGTGCTGACTCGACGATTGCGTGCAGCTGCGTGGCATCACCATTCACCACATGCACGCTCGGAAATTCATCGGTCAGGTTTGCCGCCATCACCGCATTTAATTCAACCACCATCACCTGATCCAACGGCGCACCGCGCGCAACCAATAGCTTGGTGAATACCCCGGTGCCCGCACCCAATTCAATCACTTGACGCGCAGACTGGGGAACTTCAGCATTCATTTTTTCGGCTAAAAACCGACTGGAAGGCACCACCGATGCCGTTGATAGCGGCGCGCGCACCCACTGGCGAAAAAATAGCCAGTTTTGCTCCGCCTGTGCCAGAAAACGCCTTTCGCCCGCCACTTTGCTTACGCTCTGCTTGGCATTTGTCACGTGCGCGACTTGCCCTGAGCGCGCCCAATTGGGCGGACGTATAAAACCAGCCGATGATCATCCAATTCGTAGCCATGGCTGGCGGCAATTTCGCGCTGCAAACGCTCAATGTCAGGGCTTTCAAATTCAATCACTTTGCCGGTATCCATACACACCATATGGTCGTGATGGCCGCCGCGATCCAGCTCATATACGCTCATGCCACCTTCAAAATTGTGCCGCACCAAAATACCTGCGGTTTCAAACTGATTTAAAACCCGGTACACCGTCGCCAAACCAATGTCGTCATGGTTGTCGAGCAGCTGCTTGTAGACCGCCTCGGCGGTCATGTGCTTGACGCCGCAGGTTTCTAAAATCTCCAAAATCCGCAATCGCGGATGTGTGATTTTCAGCCCGGCTTTGCGTAAGTCCTGATTTTCCACTAGGTTTTGGTATCCGCAGTTTTGAGTATTTTGATGAAATTACGTTTCAGCTTCGCAATTTATCCGCCGATGGCGGATTACTACGCTAATTCGTTTTTCGCTTAACCCAAGCACGCGGTGTTCAGCGAATTTGGCAGGCACAGCAGGCTATTATCGCCAGATTCCACGCAATTGACACCCACTCATGTCGAAAACCCGCTCTTTTCCCGTCTTGGCTTGCGTAGTCGCAGCCCTTGCCACCCTCAGTATTGCAAGTACCGGCTGCGTTTATCGCCAAACTGTGCCGCAGGGAAATTTGTTGGAACAAGCTGACGTCGATACTTTAAAACCCGGCATGACCAAGCGACAAGTCGCGCTGATTCTCGGCACGCCCGCCGTGCAAAGCCCATTTCATCAAGAACGCTGGGATTACGTCTACAGCTATAAAACCGGTCGCAATGTCGCTGAAATCAAAAATTTGAGCCTGCAATTCACCGATGGTCAGCTCAGCCTAATCGAAGGTGACTTCAAACCGGGCGGCAAGGCTTCCGTATACAAGCCCGAAGACGTGATCATCGAAGCCACGCGTGAATATCAGCGGACCTTGAAAGACGCTGAAAATGAGCGCGAAAAAGGTGGCGGTTAAGTCTCGCCGCAAGGCGACACGGTAAATAAGTCTCGCCGCAAGGCGACACGGTAAATAAGTCTCGCCGCAAGGCGACACGGTAAATAAGTCTCGCCGCAGGGCGACACGGCAAACAAGTCTCGCCGCAAGGCGACACGGCAAATAAGTCTCGCCGCAAGGCGACACGGTAAATAAGTCTCGCCGCAAGGCGACACGGCAAATGCGTCCAGTTTTGCGGTGTCGCATTCACCAGACTTGACAGCCACACCGGCAAGCGCCAACTTAAGCGATGGCATCCTCAAATCTAGCAGGCTCAAGCTCAGCGTCAGCCGAGCATAAAGACCAATCAAACGCACAATTCGCCATCGAAGTGCGTGGTTTAACGACGCATTACGGGCGGCGCAAAATTCTCGACAATGTCGATTTTACGGTCGCGCACAACGAAATTCGCGTGATTATGGGCGGCTCTGGCTCGGGCAAATCCACCTTATTGCGGCATTTGCTCGGGTTGCA
>JANNYO010000264.1:0-6045 GCA_031410115.1 Rhodanobacteraceae bacterium
CCTGAGGAAGTTTGGATGCTAACCAAAGGTAAGGACGGCTACTCCACCATACAACGAGTGTCGGAAATACCAGCGATCAAAAATTTAGTTTCAGAGGGCTTACCACTTGGAGGGCTGTGGTACAGCGATTACCTGGATGCAGCGCCATAATGCACATCGAAATTTTAGTCGAAGATGCCTCTGGCGCTAAATTATTGGAGGCACTGGTACCAAAAATTATCGGCGCAAATGTTGCCCGTGTGACTTGGAAAATACACAGTTACAAGGGCGTCGGCAGAATTCCAAAGAATTTGGCGCAAACGAGTGATCCGTCAAAACGGGCGCTCCTCAATCAGCTGCCAAGGATCTTGAAAGGTTACGGGAAAACGCCTGGAATCGATGCGGTAGTTGTTGTCCTAGACAGCGATTCACGAGATTGCACAGCATTTTTGGAAGAACTTAAAACCGTGCATAGTGCATGTCCGGGTGCGCCCACGACTTTGTTTCGGATAGCAATTGAAGAAGTCGAGGCTTGGTATTTTGGCGATCGCGTTGCACTTATGCATGCGTATCCCAAGGCCAAAAAAGCAATTTTAGATCGGTACAATCAGGACGCGATCATTAGCACATGGGAAATGCTCGCTGATGCCGTATACCCAGGCGGCGCGAAAGCGCTGAAAAAAACTGGCTGGCCACTTCCAGGCCAGATCAAATTTCAGTGGGCTGAGAAAATTGGGCCGTTAATGAATCACCAACAAAACCTGTCGCCGAGCTTTAACAAGTTTGCCCAAGGATTTGCTCGTCTAGCGGTTGACGTAAACCCACCAAAGTAAAAACAAGAGCGCGCTTAATTTGCCGTGTTACCTAACTGGCGAGACTTGTTTGCCGTGTCGCTGGTGCGAGACTTGTTTGCCGTGTCACTGGTGCGAGACTTGTTTGCCGTGTCACTGGTGCGAGACTTGTTTGCTGTGTCGCCGGTGCGAGACTTGTTTGCCGTGTCGCTGGTGCGAGACTTGTTTGCCGTGTGGCAAGCACGAGACTCGCAAGACGTGATCGCCTTGCCATCTGTTTGGAAAAGCCAGCGCGCCGGACACAAACTGGTCAACTTCACTGACAAATTTTTTGATAGACCGACATAAAATGTCTTGACATACTATGTCGAACGAACTTAATCTTCCCGGCATGATCATTCCAAGCACAACGCCTACAGGAGCCCACGAAATGCGAAAGCTGTTAGCGAAAGTCGAACCCGCAGCGGTTGCAGCGGCGCTGCAATTGGGACTTGTAGGCGCTGAGCTTGAGCCATTGAAAGGTTCGGTGCCAGTCGTACAGGTGAGTTTTTCCAACAGTGATCGCTTGCCGATTTATGTCACCGATGCGGGCTCACAGCTTTTATGCATCAGCTATTTGTTTCAGGAACGCGACGTCAAAGTTAAGTCCCGCACGGCGCTTTTGGAAACCTTGCTTGATCTCAACCCGAGCGTGCCGCTTTCAGATTTTGGCCGCATCGGCGAGCACTATGTTTTAGTCGGTGCGCTTAGCCCCAATTCGAGTACGCAAGATTTAGCGCTGGAATTGGCCACCCTCAGCGATAACGCGGCGGATGCCTTAGCCACGCTGAAAGACTTTTTAAAGGCCTAAGCCATGTCTTGGTGGGATGATGTTTTAAATTTATTGCGCGACGAATTCGCCACGCCCGGCAGCGTTGCACCGGCGGAACCGGCGACGGCACGCCAAGCCGAAATGTTGCTCAAGCGCACAACGCGCGAGCTGCTCGCGGCCAAAGCGCGGGCCGAAGCCGCGAGGCGGCGCATGCTGCGCGCGCAGGATGATTTACTGGCGTTGACGCGCAATGAAAAACAGCCGTCGAGCTATCGCGAGCGGCTGACGACCTTAGCCAAAGCCATCGCGCATGAAAGCGAGTTGGTCGAGGCATTTGACGCCCATATTTTGCGTTTGAGTGAAGTGCACAGCCGGGTCGAGCACGAATACGCCAAGTTTGAGCGTGACTTGCAAATGGCGCGCACCGCACATGCAACAGCGGCGGCAACGCAGCGGGTCAACCACAGCGCGAAGTCCGCGCCCAATTCCGTGACGCCCAATTCCGTGACGCCCACTGATGCCCCCGCCGGCTTTCGCCGCGCGCGCGACAGCGATGTCATGGACGCGCTAAAAAAGGGGCCGAAGCGATGACGTCGAACCCGTTTAAGACAACATTGCCAGCGCGTTGGGCCTCGAGCGTGCCGGCAATCAAAGCGGTACAAGTGGCATTTGATGTCTCCGAAGCCGTGCTGGAGGCAGTGCGCCGCAGCGCCTTTGACTCGGGGTTATCCACCTCAGACCAAGTGCGGGTGGTGCTCGGCTTGGACGTGGTGCGCCAGGCGAAACGGCCGCGCTTGACGATTAGTTTGACGGCAGACGATTACCAAGTTTTGGGGCAGCGCTTTGGCCTGAAAGCGAGCGATCATCTGGCAATTAAAGAGCAGGTAATTGCGACACTTATTGGGTTTAGTCAGGGCAGCGCGCCACCTAAACCCACAAAAAAGACGGCTAGGGTGAATTTATGAGCGAAATTTTGCACGCGATTATTAGCTTCCCGGGAATCGTACCCTCGGTAATGTTGGCGGTGCTGATCATTTTTGGGCTTTTTGCCATCGCAGGCTTGCTCGATCTGCAACACATCGGCCCAGACTGGCATATTGATATAGACCATGACGGGCATGCTGGCGGCCTGCCAGACTTGTTAGTTGCGATCGGTTTCGGGCGCATGCCTTTTTTCATTGTAGTGAGCGCCATCGCCTTTGTTTGGTGGGCATTGCTGATGACCGCACAGCTTTACGTCGTGCCGCTCATTCCACTGCCGACGTGGCTGACTGGGGTATTGCTACTGATTGGTTCTTTCGTCGTCGCCCTGCCAATCGCCGCAGTCTTAATCCGGCCTATAAAACCCCTTTTTGCGGATCGCGGTAAGGGTGCTAGACCGCTGGATTTTGTTGGGCGGGCGTGCAAAATTGCGACCGGAAGCGTGGACGAAAAATTTGGCCAAGCGCAGGTGAGCGTTGATGCTGGCTCACACCATGTGATCCAAGTTTGGGCACGTACGCCCAATCTCCTCAAGCGCGGCAGTAGCGCCCTGATTTTGCAGTTTGACCCCGACACCAAGCGTTATGAAGTTGAATCCTACGACCCGTAATGTGCCATCGCACGGCTAAACCTTTTTTCATCCACTGTTCTTAAGAGGGCTCCACCATGACGCTATTTCTAATCCTGCTTGCCGTCGCCGTCATTTTCTTACTGGCCGTTTTGGCAGTTATGGCTAAGTGCTATCAAACCGTCTCGCAAGGTCAAGCCATGATCGTCAACACCATGCGCTCGGAGCCCGAGGTCAGCTTTACCGGCAAAGTGGTATATCCGATTTTGCACCGCAAAGAAGTCATGGATATCTCGCTGAAAACCATCGAGATTGATCGCTTTGGCAAGGAGGGCTTGATTTGCAAGGACAATATTCGCGCTGACATCAAGGTCAAGTTTTTTGTGCGAGTCAACAAATCCGTGGACGACGTATTGCGTGTCGCGCAAGCGATCGGCTGTGAACGCGCCTCGCATCAGGAAACGCTGGACAATTTATTCTCGGCAAAATTTTCCGAGGCGCTAAAAACCGTTGGTAAATCGATGGATTTTGTCGAGCTCTATCAGGCGCGCGATCGCTTCCGCGATGAAATCATTCGCCAAATTGGCGAGGATTTATCCGGCTACCATTTGGAAGATGCGGCGATTGATTACATTGAACAAACGCCCTTGGAAAAGCTTGATCCGTCGAACATTTTGGATGCCCAAGGCATCAAGAAAATCACCCAGCTGACCGCAGAGGAAAACATTCGCACGAACGAGTTTCGCCGCAATGAAGAAATGCAGATCAAAAAGAAAAATGTCGAAACCGCAGAAGCCGTGCTTGAGCTTGATCGCCAACAGGCCTACGCCCAAGCGCACCAGCTGCGTGAAATTTCGATCACCAAATCACGCGAAGAAGCCGAAGCCTCAAAAATAGCCTCAGAGGAGCGCGCAAAGTCCGAGCTGGCGCGTATTGCCTCCGACCAAATCATCGCCGTGCAAACCGAAAATCTGAAGCGCGAAACGCAAGTGGCGGAAAATAATCGGCACCGTGCGGTGGCGATTGAAGAAGAAAAAGTGATCCGTGCGCGCAAGCTGGAAATTGTTGATCGCGAACGCGAAGTGGCGTTGCAAGAAATCGAGCGTGACCGCCAGCTAGAAGTGCAAAAGAAAGCCATCGCCGACGTGATTCGCGAACGCATCGTGGTCGAGCGCACGGTCGCCGAACAGGAAGAAGCGATCAAAGATATCCGCGTGATTGCCGATGCCGAGCGCACGAAAAAGGCGTCCGTGGTGTTAGCACAAGGCGAGGCCGAGCAAAAATTCATCTCCAGCATCAAAGAAGCCGAAGCCAACGAGCAGCGCGCAAAACATCAGGCAAATCAAGAGCTTACGCTTGCTGATGCGCGCTTAACTGTGGCTGCTAAAACCGCTGAAGGCAAAAAACGCGAAGCCGAAGGCGACGAAGCAACCGCCGCTGCACCCGGATTAGCCCAAGCGAAAGTGATGCTGGCAAAAGCCGATGCCACTGAGAAAGAAGGCATGGTCGGCGCGCGTGTTCGCCAAGCCGATGCCGATGCCGCGCTCAAAATTGGGCAGGCAAACGCAGAGACGTTGCGCTTAAAAATGGAAGCCGAAGCGATTGGGCGTGAAAAGCAGGGTTTAGCCGAAGCCAGCGTACAAACCGCACAAGCCGATGCGTCCGCAAGGCAAGGTATTGCCAGTGCGGACAATCTACGCCTGAAGTTAGAAGCCGAAGCAACGGGCAAACAATTGCTGGGCGCCGCAGACGCCAGCGCGATTGCCGCGCGTTTCACGGCGGAATCTGCCGGCTTAAAAGATAAATTTGCCGCGATGAGTGCAATGAGCGAGCAAACCCGCGCGCATGAAGAGCTGCGCTTGCAAATGGACTACGCGCACATCCAAACGCTGAAAGGTATCGATGCCAATCAAGCTATTGCGCGCGAACAGGCCAGCATTTTGGGCCGCGCCTTACAACAAGCGAAGATCGAAATCGTCGGCGGCGACGGCGATTACTTCGAGAAGTTTATGAATAGCCTGAGCTTGGGCAAAAGCATTGATGGCGCGATTAGCAAAAGCACCTTGCTTAGCCAAGCAACGAAAGATCACCGCAGCGGCAAGCGCGACTTAGTCACCGACGTGAAAGACATCGTCAGCGCCTTGGGCGGTGCAAGTGCGGAAGTTCGCGATTTAAGCGTCACGACGCTGATTCAGCAGCTACTGGCAAGCGGCAAGACGGATAAGGCGGGATTGAAGAAATTGGTGGATGGGTTGTAAAACGATGCGGACAATATTGTTGTTCAAATGCTGATAAAACCCGTTCGTGCTGAGCTTGTCGAAGCATGTGACCGCAAGCTTCGTGATGCGTGTGCTTCGTTAAACGGTTCCAACAAAACGATCGTGTTACCGGCGCCATCCTTAATGTCTAACGATTTCTTTTGGCTCTATATCTTGAAATGTGCTGATCAAAGCTATTACACCGGGCATACAGACTCGCTGGACGTGCGTCTAGCACAACATGAGGCCGGCGCGATTTCGAACTGCTATACCGCTACGCGGCGTCCAGTTGTGCTGGTGTATTGGGCCGCTTTCGCCAGCCGCGAAGAAGCTTTGGCGGCAGAAATACAAGTAAAGGGTTGGAGTCGAAGAAAAAAGGAAGCGATGATGATGGGCGATTGGAAGATGGTTTCCCAACTTGCGATGTCAAAGGTAAAGCAGTGATGCGGTGCATAGATACAGGCAAGGAAGACGCGTTTGTGCATAGTTCTGAGCTCGGACTAGAAATTGAAGCAACAACGAAATCCGTTCGTGCTGGGCATGTTCTGTTCCACTCCTCGACAGCAAAAACGAAACCCGTTTGTGCTGGGCTTGTTCTGTTCCACACCTCGACAGGCACAACGAAACCCGTTCGTGCTGAGCCTGTCGAAGCATGTG
>JANNYO010000265.1:0-1647 GCA_031410115.1 Rhodanobacteraceae bacterium
CGCAAGCGCTTCATAATCCGCGCCAAATCGAAGGCTTAGGCTTACGCGAAAAAAAACAAAAGGAGCCAAATGCCGATGTAAGGGTAAAGCTTGACATGCCAATCGCAAAGTACGCGCCCTTTAAATATTCGCCCATCCGTCGACCACCGTGCTGATCGGTTAGTGGTCGATCTTCAACAAAATCCCGGCTGATTTCGGGAAAATAAAAATAAAAAACGACCACGCTGGGAAGCATTACGGGAATCCCGTTAGCACCAATCATCGTCCATGATAAAGCCAGAGAAACGAATATGGCTTTAAGATACCGTCCGCGTTTGGAATTACGCGCCCAGAATCCAAGAAGCCCTGCGAACACACAGCCGATCACAGTGAGTCCACCATAAAACGCAATATTTACTATGGTTTGCATTCAAACTCCAAGATCCACTAAATTCTTACATCCCATAAATCCTCCAAACGCCATCACTGCCACGAGTGAAAAGTACTGGGTAGCCCAAAAAATCACCGGGATTTGCAGTATCAGGAATCGCCATCATAAATTCGGCGCTGACATCCGATATTTGCCCCGTGGCAATTTGGCCCAGATTGATAGCAACGGTGGGCAGCGTCGCGCCTAGAGATGTCCACAGTGTTTGAAATTTGGGCTTGATGCGTGCTCCAAGCGTGTTGAGCGCCAGCGGCACCTGATTGGCAATCAGTCGATTTTTCATCTGGTAATAAACGCCGCACAGCGTTTGGCGCGCATAGGCCAAGGACTGCATCTGAATCCGGTACTTGCCTTCGCTAACCACCAGCGGCGTGTTCGGATTGCCATCGTCAAAACTGACGCGAGCAGTTGCCAAATAGACACCAGGTGCGTCGTAATTCCACTGCAGTGTCTGAGGGGGCGTTGCCGTGTCGAGTTCAAAGCTGCCGTCGCCCTGATAGTCCACTTGTACACGGGTGATTTGGGTTTGCAGTGACGGCAGTCGCGTACTGAGCGCAAAAGTTACGCTTTCCGGGGCGTAGGCCCCCGTAACGCTTGCGCGAAGCTGCACATCGGCACCTAAGCTAGGGGTGATGGTAATGTTTCTGGTGGCACTAACGAGCCCACCATCAATCGTTTTCGCAGTGACCGTAAGCGTGTGCGCGCCGGGGACAAGCACAATCGGGCGCGTGCTAAATTGTGTCGCATTCGACCACGCTAATTGCCCCGCCACCATGACACCCGTGTTCGCCGGGCCAGTGAAAGAGCCATACACCTGAACCCGATCAATAGGAATAACGTCGCCATCGAGTGGGTTAGCGATATTGATCGTGAGCGGCGTGTTCTCTGCCGGTAAAACTACAAATTGCGCTTGTTCGCCTGCTTCAAAACCACTTCGTATCAAAGAAACTGGATAGCCGCAGTTTTCTTGGGCACTGGCACAAGCAGAAATCAAAAGCCCAGAAATAAATAACAGTTTTTTCATAAGTTAACCTTTGATTAATCATGCCATCAGCCTGAGCATGCGGCTAAGTCATAAAAATTTTCAAGCGATTTGTGCCCTGCTGGCAGCGACTAGCCATCCAGTGGTGTTTTTGCGCACCTTACTGCCGCGTAAACCGATTGACGAGCTTTACACCGTGCTTGGCCGCGTCAAGCAGGGCAAAACCGAACGCTATCGG
>JANNYO010000266.1:0-7277 GCA_031410115.1 Rhodanobacteraceae bacterium
CAAATCTTATTTTGCTTAGTCAAAACAAATCTAATAAACCCTTAAAAAAACACCTATGAATGACTCGACATTGTCTAAACCTTTTGATCTGCCCGGCCAAGAATTTGCCGCCGCACGCTGCGAACTCAAGGTGGCTTCGCAGGGCGCATTGAAGCGCGCTTTATGCGCCAAGCTCGCACAAATTAAAGAATGCGAGCTCAAGATTAGCGAGGGGCCAGAGAGTTTGCGTTTTGGCGACAACGCCGGCCCAGACGTTTTGCGTGCGCATATCCGCATCCTCAATGCACAAATGTGGACCTCGGTTGCCACCAACGGCAGCGTGGGTGTTGCTGAAAGTTTTATGGACGGGCATTGGGTGGTTGACGACGTCGTTTCGCTGGTGCGGATTTTCGTGCGTAACCGGGATATTTTGGACCGTATGGAAGGCGGGCTGGCGAAATTTGGCCAGTGGCTGTTGCGCTGGTGGCATCAGAAACGGCGCAATACCCACACCGGCAGCCAGCGCAATATTTCTGAGCACTATGATTTATCCAACGCGCTGTTCAAAACTTTTCTTGATCCAACAATGATGTATTCCTGCGCGGTGTATGAGCGTAGCGATGACGCTTTAGAGGTTGCGGCGGTGCGCAAGTTGGATCGTATCTGCCAAAAACTAGCACTCAAACCCGGCGATCATCTGCTGGAAATTGGTACCGGCTGGGGTGGCTTTGCCGTGCATGCGGCAAAAAACTACGGCTGTAAAATCACCACCACGACCATCAGTGAGGAGCAATTCCAACTCGCGAAAGAGCGGGTCAGCGCTGCCGGTTTAAATGATCAAGTTAATGTGATCAAGCAAGACTATCGTGCGCTGACCGGCAGCTTCGATAAAATCGTGTCGATTGAAATGATTGAAGCCATTGGGCATCAGTATCTCAACACTTATTTTGGCAAAGTCGCTGCGCTGCTAAAGCCTGATGGCCTGGCGTTAATTCAAGCGATCACAATTGAAGACACGCGTTATGCGCAGGCATTGAAAGACGTAGATTTCATTAAGCGCTATATTTTTCCGGGCAGTTTTATTCCCTCGATTACCGCGATGCTCGGCGCGTGCACCGCATCTAGCGATATGAAATTGATCAATTTGGAAGATATTGGCCCAAGCTACGCGCTAACCCTGCGCGCTTGGCGTGAGCGCTTTAACGCCTCCCTGGCATCGGTGAAAACGCTCGGATTTGATGCGCGCTTTATCCGCATGTGGAATTATTATTTGGCCTATTGCGAAGGCGGCTTTATCGAGCGATCAATTGGTGACGTGCAGTTGCTATTCGCAAAGCCGCGAAACACGCGCACGCAATATTTGCCGGATTTAAACTGTCAAATTTAAGGGGCCAAATTTGAAAACGTTATTGAATGTTGTTTTTTTCCAAGCGCTGTGGATAGCATCGGTGGCCGGCGCTGGGCGTGGCTATTGGTGGCTGGGTTTGCCCGTGTTGGCAGCTTTTATTGGCTATCATTTCTGGATTTCTGACTGCAAAAAAGCGGATGCGCAGCTGCTTTTGATCAGCATCATTCTTGGCTTTATCGCCGACAGCGCGCTGGTGCAATTGGGGTTACTGCGCTTTGAACAAGCTTTGCCCTGGGCCGGTTTTGCGCCCATTTGGATTGTGTCGCTGTGGGCGGGTTTTGCCCTGACATTGAATCACTCGATGTCTTTTTTCCAAACCCGGCCAGCGCTGGCGGTGATCTTCGGCTTTTTGGGTGGCCCACTGGCGTATTACGTCGCCGCAAACATTTGGAAAGCCGCTGTTTTTACCGCCCCTGCACTGCATGTGTACGGCGCGTTAGCCCTGGTGTGGGCGTTGATGACGCCGCTGTTACTTGGCATCGGCTTAAAATTGCGCACGCAGCGGTTAGCTTGACCGTGCAAACCGAACCCTAGGATCGCCGTGAATTTAACGCTGTTGTTGCAAGACGCCGCTGTGGTGGCGGCGTTTACCAGCGTCGCGATGCTGCTCAGCTGGATGTGGCAGCGCCGCCGCCAAAATGCCGGGATTGTTGATATCACCTGGGCCTGCTGTTTGGCGTTTGCGGCACTCTTTTACGGTGCCGTTGGCAGCGGCGCGCTGGTACCACGCATGTTAGTGGCGTTACTCGGCGCGACGTGGGGCTTTCGCCTTGCCAGCCACTTACTAGCGCGGGTTTTAAGCGAACCGGAAGACGGGCGATACGCTTTTTTGCGCGCACATTGGGCCGGTTCGCAGTGGAAATTTTTCCTGTTTTTCCAAGGCCAGGTATTGTTAGTGCTGCTGTTTTCTCTACCCTTTCATATCGCCGCGCAAAATCCGAACAGCGAATTTTCGCCCTGGATTTTGGCCGGTGTGGCGGTCTGGCTGATCAGCATCGGCGGCGAATCCATCGCCGACGCGCAGCTTGCCAGCTATCGGAAAAACTCAGCCAATCGCGGGAAAACCTGCCGCAGCGGGCTTTGGCGCTATTCGCGTCACCCAAATTATTTTTTCGAGTGGCTGCATTGGTTTAGCTATTGCTGCTTTGCCATTGGCGCCGCAGGTGCAGCATGGGCTTTGGTCGGCCCGATCACGATGCTGGTGACGTTGTGTTGGGTGACCGGGATTCCGTTTGTCGAAGCGCAGTCCATCCGCTCACGCGGCGAGGATTACCGCGCCTACCAGCGCACGACCAGCCCGTTGATTCCGTGGTTTCCGAAACGGGCTTAACAGTCGCCAGTGATCGCCAGGATCGACGCTTCCATCCCGGCAAACGTCGTCTCATCTGGGCTCGCTTTCAGTTCCTCGAGCGCGGCAGCTAACCGGACCGCACCAGTGAAGCCAGCCGCACCGGCCAATTTATGGCGATGCTCACTTAAACTGACCCAGTCCTGCTGCGCAAAAGCCGCGCGCAACGGCGCGATTCGGCTTTTTAGATCAGCGATCAACATGGCGCGCAATTTGAGCATCAATTTTTCGTCGCCACCGGTGGTTTTAAGGGCTTGAACTTGGTCAAACATGACGCACTCATCGCTATTTTGCGCCTGCCCCAATGCCGCTGCTTGCGCGGACGCCGGTTGCAGGCCCAGAACACTTCGAATCGCCGCAACAATGGCATCGTGCGACCAGGGCTTGGCGAATACCTGGACAAATCCGACTCGAATAAGCTGGTCGCGCAGAGCCGGATTTAACTCACCAGTCAAAGCAAAAGCTGGACTCTTACATGAGGCGGCGGCCGAATCGCTACGCAATTTCTGTAACAGCACATCGCCATTAAAATCCGGCAGCTGAATGTCAAATAGCAGCAAAGCATAAGATTTCAACCGCGCTAAACGCAGCCCCTCGGTCGCGGACGCGGCAGTGTCCAATGTGAACCCGGCGGCGGTCAAAACATCGCTCAGTAGCGTCAAATTCATCGCCACGTCGTCGACCGCGAGCAATCGTGTCGGCGCCAAATTTTTTGAATGCAGGGTTGATTGGATTTGCATCGCCATAGTTTCAACCAAAAACGGCCTCATAGGCGATACTCTGCGGCTTCAATTTTTGCGCGTCGCTTTGACCTAAGGATTTGCCTTGCCCGCTTTTGAGTTAGAAATCGATGATTTGAGCCATGATGCTCGTGGCGTTGGGCGCATCGAGGATAAAGTTGCGTTTATTTCCGGTGCACTGCCCGGTGAGCGCGTAGCTGGCGCGCATCTACATCACGGCAAAAGTTTTGATCATGGCGTGGCAACCGAGATTTTGCGCGCAAGCACAGAGCGCATGGTGCCCAAATGCGCGCATTTCGGCGGCTGCGCGGGCTGTAGCTTGCAGCATTTTTCGCAAGCGGGGCAATTGGCGTTTAAGCAAAACATGCTGCTGCAAGATTTGAAAAAGATCGGCCGCGCCGAACCCGAACGTATCCTAGCGCCGCTGTTTGATGCCGAGTTTGGCTATCGCCGAAAGGCGCGTTTGAGCGTCAAAGACGTCGCGAAAAAAGGCAAAGTGTTGGTCGGCTTTCGCGAGCCGGATGGCCGGTTTGTCGCTGATTTAAGCCGTTGTGAAACGCTACACGCAAAAATTGGTGATCGCATCGCGGATTTGGCACGGCTGGTCGAAAGCTTGAGCGTGCGCCGTCAAATTGCGCAGATTGAAGTGGCGATTGCAGAAGAAAGTGCCGCCTTGGTGTTTCGCAATTTGGCGCCACTGGTGCCATCAGATGTGGAAAAACTGCTTAGCTTTGGCGCCACGCATGACTTTCAAATGTGGCTGCAACCAAAGGGTAACGACAGTATTTATCCGTTAAACGATGCCAGTGCCGGCCTGCATTACACACTGCCCGAGTTTGCCGTGCGGGTAAACTATCGACCGTTGGATTTCACTCAAGTCAATTTTGCTTTGAACCGAAAAATGGTGCATCAAGCAGTGGCTTTATTGGCGCCATCACCCGGTGAGCGCATTTTGGATTTGTTTTGCGGTTTGGGAAATTTCACCCTGCCCTTGGCGCGCTCTGGCGCCCAGATGATCGGGGTAGAAGGCGACGCCGGCCTGGTTGCGCGTGCGCGCGAGAATGCCGAGGCACATGGCCTGTTGACGCAGGTTGACTACGCGGTTGCGGACTTATTTGTGGACCAAAGCCAAGCTGGCTGGGCGCGCGCGCGCTATGACAAAGTTTTGCTCGACCCGCCGCGTGCTGGCGCTGAAGCGATTTTAAAATCCTTACCGGGTAAAGATGTGCAGCGCATAGTCTATGTGTCATGCAACCCAGCCACGCTCGCGCGCGACACCGAAACGCTGGTGCACACGCACGGATTTAAGCTCAAAGCCGCAGGCATCATGGATATGTTCACCCACACTAGCCACGTCGAGTCGATGGCGCTGTTTGAGCGCGCATAGGCATGGGCATTGAGATTGAACGCAAGTTTTTATTGGCAAATGACAGCTGGCAGGGCGGCGTCAAAAAAACCGTCAAAATGGCGCAGGGCTATTTGGGTGGTACACGGTGTTCGGTACGCGTACGTGTTGCTGAGCACGCCGCTTTTTTGAATATTAAAAGCCGAGAACTGGGAATCTCGCGGCAAGAATTTGAGTACGAAATTCCGCTGCCCGATGCCGAAACGTTGCTCGCCAACTTCAGCGACGGCGCGGCAATCGTCAAAACCCGGCATTATGTCGATCACATTGATGAGAGCGGAGCTGCGTTAGTGTTTGAGATCGACGTGTTTGCAGGCGAAAACGCGGGGCTGATCGTCGCTGAAATCGAGTTAGCATCGCTGGATCAGCAATTTGAGCCACCGCTTTGGCTCGGCGCTGAAGTCACTGATGATGCGCGCTACTACAACTCGAATTTAGTAGCGCTGCCGTTTTGTCGGTGGAATGCTAAAAAAAGGAACGATACGTGAGTTTGATTATTGGGCTTGCAGGTACGCAATTACACGCGCAAGAGGTCGAATGGCTGGCACGCAAAAATGTCGCTGGCGTCATTTTATTCACCCGTAATTTTGTCAGCCGTACGCAGTTGATTGAACTGGTTGCGACGATTCGTGCGGTTCGGAAAAATTTAATCATCTGTGTTGATCAAGAGGGTGGCCGCGTGCAGCGCTTCCGTGCTGGCTTTGTGCCACTGCCCGCGCTGGCACAGATTGGCGCATTGCACACGCGCAAGCCCGGCGCAGCAAGGCGGGCCTGCGTGCTGCATGCCAAACTGATGGCGATTGATATTTTGAGTAGCGGGATTGACCTGAGCTTTGCCCCAGTTGCCGATCTTGCGCGCGGTAACTTAGCGATTGGCGACCGCGCGTTTTCCGATAAGCCAGACGTATGTGCGGCGCTTTCGACCCTTTACGCCGCGACCATGCAGGCGCAGGGCATGGCGGCGACGTTGAAACATTTTCCCGGGCACGGCAGTGTTTTAGCCGATACGCACTTTGATTTGGCGCAAGATTTACGCCCCGCCGGTGAGATTTTTAATGCCGACTTGCTGCCTTTTGCGACCGGCATTCTGGCCGAGGCCAAAGCGATTATGACCGCCCACGTGAGCTATCCGAAAGTCGATGCCGAGGCCGCTGGCTATTCAAAGCGTTGGCTGAAAGAGGTTTTGCGCGCGCAGTTGGGTTTTAAAGGCGTCATTTTTTCTGATGACGTCGGTATGGCGGGTGGCGCCAATGTCGGCACCTTAGCCGAGCGCATTAAACGCCACTACCAAGCGGGCTGCGATTTGATTTTGGTGTGCTCAAGCGAGGCTACGGCGGAAGTTATGGCGCAAGCAAATATCGCCAAACCAGCGAAGCGCGCGCTGGTGAAAACCCTGCGGGCAAAACGCGTGGGGCGTGCACGCCGCATGATTGGCGGTGCGAAAGTTGTCGCGATGCAGGAGCGTTTGTCGATGCTGTTAGGAAACAAACATTTGGAGGCACTATGAGCGATCAAGGCATCACGATTCCCACCGACCGCGAGCTCATTTTCGACTGGCCCGCAATTGATGCGGCGATGCATCGCATGGCGGCGGAAATTACCGCTGATCTCGCTGGCGAACGGCCAATCTACATGACCATTTTGACCGGCGGCTTATTGATCGGCGGCTGTTTGGCACCGCGCATCAATCTCGATCTAATCTTTGACTACGCCCACGCCACGCGCTATCGCGGCGCCACCGAAGGCGGCAGTCTGCATTGGATTGCCAAGCCGCGCTGCAAACTGAAAAATCGCATCGTGATTTTGGTCGACGATATTTTAGACGAGGGTTACACCTTGGAAGAACTGCGCCGCTACTGTTTCGACGAGGGCGCACGCGATGTGAAAATTGCGGTTTTAACGATCAAACGTCACGACCGGCGCGTACCGGGATTAAAGGCCGACTACATTGGTCTAGAAGTACCGGATCGTTACGTGTTTGGCTTTGGCATGGATTACCGCGAATTGGGGCGCAATTTGCCGGGGATTTATGCGCTCAAAGAATAATTTCACAAGGAAGTTGCATGTCGCTTGACATTGATTTTGCCGTCATCGGCGGCACGGGATTGTATGCATTGGACGAATTGAGCGACCTGGCAAAGCACAGCGCGTCCAATCGCTTTGGCACGCCCAGCAGCGCAATTACCATTGGCCTCTGGCACGGTAAACGCGTGGCGTTTTTGACGCGCCACGGCGGCGATCACAGCATTGCGCCACACCGAGTCAACTATCGCGCCAACATCCACGCGCTAAAGGAATTGGGGGTCAAAAAAATTGTTGCGGTCAACGCCGTCGGTGGCATCCATCAAGACATGGGGCCGAAGGCGATTTCAATTTGCGATCAGCTGATCGATTACA
>JANNYO010000267.1:0-1927 GCA_031410115.1 Rhodanobacteraceae bacterium
CACGCCGCTCAGCATCAACGTTTTGGGCCCTGCCAATAACAGCACCACCAGCTTGCCTTCCGTGCAATTTTTTGGCAGCTACACCGGGCCTGCCAATACCGGCATCACTGTGAACGATGTACCGGTGATCTTAAATGGCAGCGACTTTGTCAGCCCGCGTGTACCGTTGGTTTTGGGCGCAAACACCCTCACTATTCGTTACGCCAGCATCGATCTAGCACCAGTTAGCGTGACGCGTACGGTCACTTACGATCCGAACGCTGCGCAACCGGTTTTATTTACCGCGAGCAGCCCAGGGGACTACGCGCCAGTGCGGATGCAGTTTTTGCTTTCGACGAAATTTCCAGCGGGGCAAAACGCCGTTGCACGCGTAGAAATCGACTACAACGGTGATGGCGTGTTTGAGTTTGATGGTAGCCAGCCGGGGAACTTGGAATACGCATACGAACTAGCAGGTATATATATCGCGAAAGCCCGCGTTAGTTTTGATGACGGCAGCGCGGTTACGCCCTTGGTCGTGGTGGAAGATACCACCCGCATACTCATGCAGGATCTGGCCTTTACTAGGCAAACGCTATGCGGGCTTTACTACACGATGAAATCACGGCTTGCGGCGAATCAGCAAACCCAAGCACTAAACACCCTGATGCCAGCTATTCGTATGCGCTTTCAACAAATTTGGAGCACGCTTGCAACCGCGAACGTTTTGGGAACGGCGGCCAGCCGCCTTGGGCAAATTGTTGACGGCCAATTCGCCCGCAGCACGGTGGAATTAAATGTCGCGATCCCAACTCCGATCGCGGGCGTATTCAAAGGCTATCGCGTGCGCGTGCGTAAGGATCGTGACGGCGTTTGGCGAATTGCGAATATGTGATACGCCATGAAAATTATGAGCTTACTCCTACTAATTCTGGCGACGCTGAGCTGCACTTCCAGCCAGAGTGCGCAGCCCAACCCCTTGCCAGTGGCGCAATGGCGCTTTATCGATGCCGACACGCGCAAACCCATTGAGGGCGTGTGGGTAAATTTCGCCTGGAACGGCAAACCCACCGAGCGCGGCCTGAGTACTTGCGTGCGCGGCGTTTTGGCGCGCAGTGATAAAGATGGCTGGGTGCGTCATACAGCTAGGGAGCCTTTTTGGCATTTAGCACCAAGTCCAAATGTATTTAAACCGGGCTATCAAGTTTTGAAATATGTGATGGGAGAGCATGGGGAACCATTCAGCACTTTTGTTACCGAAAAAATATATGAAGATCGCAATGTATTTGGCCGCTATCCAGCTTGGGAATCAAATCTAAAAGCTTTAGGGTTTAACTGGAATGACCACTACTGGACTAGGCGAATGGTGCGCGGGGACATGCGCGACAACATACGTGAACTTAAACGACCTGAGTTTTATATGGTGCCATACCGCTCTTTACCTGCTGAAATCGAGCAAGAATTTGGCTTCCTAGGACATCAATGTGTTGATGAAAAAGCAGAAAATATCGGTCTTTCTGATAGTGAAATTAGGCTAACAGATCGAGAAAGAGCGATAGCTTCCACTCGATATCTTTGTCGAAGCGAGTGGGACACTTTAAAGCCGCTAACCAAAGACGTTCAGGAGCTAACTAAGCGTGCGCTTTGGTTGGTCGGTGATCGGGACGAAGCATGGAAGATGCTTGAGCGCGAGCAGCCCTCAATGTACGAGCACGCCACGGTTAATCTGGGCATGAAGTTTCCGGTGTACACGAAAGCGATGAGACTTGCGTTTTGCGATTGGATGGAAAAAAAATCTGGAATAAAAATGTATGAATAAACTACTCCCGCGGGCGTATTCAAAAGGCTATCGCGTGCGCGTGGGTAAGGATCGTGACGGCGTTTGGCGAATTGCGAATATGTGATACGCCATGAAAATTATGAGCTTACTCCTACTAATTCTTGCGAC
>JANNYO010000268.1:0-4747 GCA_031410115.1 Rhodanobacteraceae bacterium
TTAAGTTACTACCTAACTGAATCTTTGAAGTCAACGTGCTCGGATGGTTTGCACCAAATATCTCCTCCAAATCACGTTGCACGGCCCGATTCATATCAATCGATTCCGTGACTCGTCCATTTCTTGCAATGGCATAAGCCAAATTATGGCGCGCGGCGAGCGTGAAATGATGCTTGACACCATACACCTGCTCTGCGCCTTGAAGCACCTCTCTCAAGTTGCGCTCGGCCTGCTCGGTGTTGTTGCGTGCATCAGCGACGTCAGCGACGGCTTGTAACGCGAACAGGGACTCCTCGTGCAGCGCTCCGTGTAAGGCAACGAGTCCAACCCTTGCCTCATGCGCGAATTTTTCTGCCTCATCAAGTCGCCCGAGGCGAACCGCGGCGATGGCGTGTAAATAAACAGCAGAAAGCGTGCGTTCGTCTTTGTCGCCAAGGGCCAAGCGCGAGACCCGCGCAGATTCTTGTAGCAATTCGTAGGCTTCGGTATTGCGCCATTCTGCTAGCAGCAACCTGCCCAATGTTTTCATCGCAAGAATGGTTTGCGGATGCTGCACGCCCAAGCGCTGCCGTAAACCTGCGAGCGCTGCGCGATAGTCTGCCTCCGCTAGCCGATTCAATCCCAGACCCTCATTGGTCATTCCTCGGAACAGCATCGTTTCTTGCACCAAAGCATGTTCAGCGCCAAGGAGTTTGGTGCGCTGCGCCAACACCTTTTCCAATGCTTGTTTGGCTTTTTCATATCGGCCCACTTCCATCAAGTTCTCGCCCAGCGACTGCAAGAGCCGCGCTTGCAGCAGGGGCGAGTCATCGAAATCTTTCTCAATGGCGGCGAGCGCCGGGTCAAAATACATAGCATCAAGTTGTTTCAACGTCACATCGGTCATTTTGATGCCCGCCAATCGACTCATAATCGGATCCTTGTCAGCGGCAGAACCTGGATTTAATTCAGCGGTCAAAATCTCACGTAGCGTGTTGCCCATTTTTGCTGGATCAATCGCTCGAATTTGCTTCACCTGAAAATCTGCCGCCAATTCAGCTTCGGCCAAGGCGCGTTCCGAGCGCCAAAAACCCACCACCGCGGCTGTTCCAGTCAACAAGATGGCAAGCGTTGCCACGCTACCCAAAGTTACCGCTGCCCAATTGCGCCGCACCATCTTACCCATGCGGTAGCGCCACGTAATCTGCCTGGCTTCAACCGGGCGACTGTCCAACCAGCGGCGCAAATCCTTTTGTAGCTCCATCACCGATGCATAGCGATCATTCGGATCGCGCTCCATGCATTTGGCGACGATCCAGGCCAAATCCGAGCCTAGCGTTTGCTTCATTTGCGCAACCGTCATTTTTCGGCAGGTGGCAATGTTGGCCTCAAGCTGCGCGGTTAAACCAATAAATCGCTTGAGTAAAGCGGGTGGTTCCTGGCTGCTGATGAGTTTGAATAGTTCGATGGGTGATTTTGCGGCTAATAGATCTTCATCATAGGGCGTGACACCACTGAGCAGCTCGTAGAGCACCACACCGAGCGAATAGGTATCGGTGCGAGTATCCATGGCGCTAACGTTGCCGCTGATTTGCTCGGGGCTGCTGTAAGTACGGGTGCCGACAAAACTGCCTAGTTGAGTGTGCGCGGTTAGATTTCCAAGTTTGCCCTGCAAGGATTTAGCCACACCAAAGTCAATAATTTTGGCAGTGGCAAGCTGGCCTTGCGCGTCTTTGATCAAGATATTGCTGGGTTTTAAATCGCGATGGATGATGCCTTTTTGGTGCGCGTGCAGCACGCCATCACAAACTTGTAAAAACAGCGCAATGCGGCTGCGAAAATCCAGCTGCTTTTGATCGCAATGCGCGGTGATTTCCAAACCCGGCACATATTCCATCGCAAAGTACGGCCGCCGGGCGGCGCTGCTGCCAGCGTCAAACACTGCCGCGACATTGACGTGATTCATTAGCGCCAGCGCTTGCCGTTCGGCCTCAAAGCGCGCCAGTACCTCAGCGGTGTCCATGCCCGCCTTAACCAGCTTGATGGCGACTTGGCGCTGCACGGGTTCGCGCTGTTCGGCCAAATATACCGTGCCCATACCGCCCTCGCCGAGTTTGTCTGTTAGGCGATACGAGCCAACCGATTGCCCAAGCAGCGTAGCGTGGACAGGAACAGGGCTTGGCTTTGCAACCGCCGCACTTTCTGCCGCCGCGGCTTTGCCACTCAGCTGCTGAACCAGCTGTGCGGTGCTGGGGCGCTTTGCTTCGGGGCCGAAACACGCGGCAATCATGTCGCGCCATTCGGAATTTAGGATGCGCTGCAGCGAGACCTCGCTCGGCTCAGCAGATAAATCAGCGATGGCAAGCTGTAACAGCAGCAGGCCTAAGGCTGCGATGTCATCGCTAATTTTTGGCGCTAGCATGCCGTCAACGAAGCTTAAGCCCGCCGAGGTGACCTGCAGTGGTGCCAACTGCGTGCGATCCGTCAAAGTGCCGAGATCGAACGCGCTGAGTTTGAGCTGCGGCCAAACATCGCCATTGCCATCGCCATCCCCAGCATCCAGCAAAATGCTGGCGGCGCGAATTTGCCCATGCACGACACCGATCTTGTGAACACTGGCGACCGCCGCCGCTAACGCCCGCATCAACGCTTCCCGCTGGGGCAGCGATTGCGCGCTCAAGCCTCCGACGGCATTTGCCCACTCGGTCAAACTGCCGTAGGTGCAGTAGTCGCGGGCGAGAAAATACGGCGGCTCTTGCAGCTGCCAATCGCGGACCAGCGCGAAATCTTGCCGCTCGCCTAAGCTTTCACTCAAATAGCGCAACAGCGTGGTTTCACGCTGTAAACGCCGTAAATGCGCTTCGGATCGGCAAAAGCTAAACACGCGTGGCGCCGTTTGGCTGTCTTGCGCATGCGCCAACCAGCTTTCACTCACGTCTGATGCACTCAATTGGCGCTGCAATCGCCAATCTGGGCAGCCTGCAATGGCTTTGCCCGGCGCGAATGCCGGTTCTGGACGCGCCAGTGGTTGTTCCACAGGCACGCCAAGCTGGTAGCCGCGCCGGGGAATGGTGCGAATAATCGGCTGCGACTCGTCGTGATCTGCCAGCGCCCGGCGCAACGAAAAAATCTTATCGCTGACGCCGCGATCGCCGACTAAATCATTGCCGTCCCAAACCACCGCGATAAAACTGCCGCGCGATACCACCGAGCCGTTGTCGCTGGCAAGCAAAGCCAGCACCTCAAAGTCTTTGCGCTGTAAATGGACAAGCTTCCCCTGCCAGCTGACATTGCCGCTTACCGGGTCAATGATTCGACTAGAAAGCGCGTATGGGTGGTCTAAGTAGCAATCTTGAATTGCTGGATGGGCGTCGGTTTTGTTCAAGCCATTCCCCAAATGTTTTTTAGTCATCGAACGTTGCGCCCGAGCTTACCGGAATGAAACAACCCCGGCTGACTGCTCGTTTTTTCTTGTTTTTTTTGTCGCTTCTGGCACTGGATTTGTGCATAAGAGCTAGGCTTAAGCCACGGGCAGTGCAGCGGGCGATCATTCCAATGTTCTCCAATTTTGTTGAATTGAAAAGGCAAAGCCGCAGTCCGCCGTATGGTTTTATTACCGAAACGACTACTTGCACCAACACCGCTTAGCCAGGGGGAATGTAAGCACGCGGGACATCCACCTTTCATAAACAAAAAAGCAAATAAAAGCCGACGGTAGTTGATTGCATGGTGCACGGGCTCTTGCCTAAACTGAGTTAACCATCCGCTAGACAATAGAAATGCCAGGGGGTACGGTAACCGCCTCAGCAAAATATGGGTGCCATATGAAAACCACTGTGGAGATTCGAGATGATTTGTTTGCACTGTCCCGCGCGCATGCGTTCAAACATTCTTTGACCTTTCGCTGCGTGCTGGAACGTGCGTTGCAGCAGCTGTTGGCGCAGGAGCCAATGTCGGCAAAGCCCGCTTTTGCATTTGAGGTTATTGCAGCCCCCCCGGAAGCGATGACGCCTGATTTGGAAGCGATACTTCGCGCACAGCGTCAGTCGGAACTGATACGGCTGTGATCGCCATCGACACAAATATTCTGATTTACGGGCATTTATCGGTTTTTCCACAGCACGCGCTTGCGTTAGCCGCTTTGCAGTCGCTTGTCGCCGGTAACCAGCGTTGGGGCACACCTTGGGCTTGCGTGCATGAGTTTTGTGCAACGGTGACGGCGAACAAAATGGGAGAGGCCAGGCTTAGCTCCGCGCAGGCGTTTTCCGTTTTAGAACGGCTCGCCGAGGCGCCCAATTTTCGCTTTTTGAGCCAAAGCGCACTGCATCTGCAAAGCTTGAAAACGGTTGTGCTGGCAAGTCAGGTGAGCGGCGGCGCTATTCACGATGCGCGCATCGCGGCTATTTGCATCGAAAATCAGGTGAGTCAGCTCTGGACTGCCGACCGGGATTTTTCGCGGTTCCCCGGACTTAACGTCTACAACCCATTAATCGCGCGGTGCCCTTAAAGCCTCCTAAAATTGGACGCTGAAGTGCGCTTCGCAACTTCAAATTTGAGGATTTCGATTAACGAATCAACACCGCGACGTCCGGATGCACCGCAGCAAGCGCTTGATCAAAGGTAGCGAGCTTTGCACCGTGTTGGCGCGCCAGTATGGCGAGGTAGGCATCCGTAACCTGGCGATGCCCAAGAATAGCTGTCCACGGCAAGTCCAGCGCATTGACATCGTCGGCGATGAACTGATGCTTGGGGTGCCCGCAAATGCTCG
>JANNYO010000269.1:0-7977 GCA_031410115.1 Rhodanobacteraceae bacterium
CGAGCGAGGCGCAGATTGATGCGGTGTTCAATCTGCTGAAGGGCCGGGCTGATTTCTAGATGCTTGCGACCATGCAACTTGCAGAGCTTGCCATCGAGGTGCGCCGCAAAAATATCAAGAATGTGCATTTGAGCGTGCACCCGCCGCTCGGGCACGTGCGGGTGGCCGCGCCTTTCCATATCGATGACACCACGCTGCGCGCGTTTACGATCGACAAGCTGAGCTGGATCCGCGCGCAACAGCAAAAACTGAGACTTCAAGAGCGCGAGTCCGAATTGGAATACGTCACACGCGAAAGTCACTTTGTCTGGGGCAAGCGCTACCTGCTGAAAGTCATTGAGGCCGAAGCAGCGCCCAAAGTGGTTTGGCAGGGCCGGCGCTTGACCCTGCAGACGCGTCCCAAATCAAGCTTCGTGCAACGTGCGAAGACGATGGAAAACTGGTATCGCGAAGAACTTCGGCGCGAGCTAGCGCCGATGCTAGCGCGTTGGCAGGCGCGCCTTGGCGTAACCGTCGCTGACGTATTCGTTCAGCGCATGCGTACACGCTGGGGTAGCTGCAATGATAGCAACCGAACTATTCGACTCAACACGGATTTAGCGCGTAAGCCGCGTGAGTGTTTGGAATACATCTTGGTGCATGAGCTAATGCACCTGCTGGAGCGTAAGCATAACGCACAATTTTCGGCGTTAATGGATCGCTTCATGCCCGAATGGCGGCAGCGTCGGAATCTACTCAACCGACTCCCGTTGCGGCATGAGGATTGGCTGTATTAAGTACTAATCCATTGAGCAGGAAGTGGGTTTTGGAACGCGTGTGATTCGCGCGCACTTTTTGCAGTTGGTGACGATGATTGCACGGGCTTGATCGAAGAGGCAGTCGCTGAGAATCACGGTGTGGTCGCCTTTCACCCAGTCCGCGCGGTGTTTGAGTTCGCCAAGATACGTTGGGCGACGCGGACATCCGTTTAAGCAGCTAACTTCAGGTTGACTGGCAAGCCCAACTTCGCACACAAGCCCAGCAAGTAATCGACCGACACTTTTTCAATTCGATTTTTCAAAATCTCGTTCAAGCGCGGTGCGGTGATCGCTAAATGTTCCGCAGCAGCCACCTGCGTTAGGCCGGAGCGACCATGCCATCTGCGAATCTTGCCCGCCAATTCCGAGCGCAGCAGCATCACTGCCGCTTCGTGCTTGGGCAGGCCTAGGTCAAGAAAAATATTCTGCTTGCTCATCGTCATTCCTCAATCTCACGATATCGCCGCATCGCGATATTCAGATCGCTTTGCGCTGTTTGCTGCGTTTTCTTTTGAAAAGCATGCAGCACGTAAATGGCTGCTTTGAACTTTGCGACGAACATAACTCGAAACGCGCCATCTTGATCACGAATGCGGATCTCATAGGCACCGGCGCCCACCGTCGTCATGGGCTTGAAATCGTCGGGTTCGCCGCCTTCCTGCACCAAATACAGCGCTTGCCCCACCTGAGAACGAACCCGCTGCGGAAAGCTCAGCAAGTCTTCCCTGGAAGTTCCTAAAAATTGGACCGGTTTCATTGCCGGATATTACAACTATTCGTAACGAGCGCCAACTATATCGAGCGCTACTTGGCACGTGGCGTGCGCTGGCCGGGGCAGCTGCTCGAGCGCCAGCTCAAGGGGCAGCGCGCCATTCAAGCGCCGCCAAGCTTTACTGCGATCGCAACCCAGCAGCGCGCAGATTTCCTTAATGATGCTCGCGAGAGTCGGTTAATGCAGGCTAATCTTGCGGCATCAATTCGAGCGCTATTGTTCAATGTCGCCAAAGCCATGCAGACTGGCTTCAATCAGGTGCTGGTGCGCATTGTGGTTGCGGAAAAACTGCATGCCATCGCCTTGCTGGTCCTCTGGCAACGTAACCAAAGCCCGCTCTGCGCGTCGTTTGAGCGCACCATCTTCTAACAAAGTCTCTGGCCCAAAACCTTCCTCAAAAACTCCCTGCTGGGCGCCTGGGTGTCGAGCAGCTGGTTGATCTGTGTCTGAATCCGACGTTTATCAATACCTGCGTTTGCAGCAGATTGCATCAGGGCAGCGTAGACGTCGAGCACATCAGCGCTCGTGATCTCGTAGCCATACCCGAGTGCGATCCAGCGCAATGCTGACGGGCCGCATGCCAGTGCGAACTTTGGCTGGGTTTCGGCGAAGTCTCTGGCGGCACGTGCCAGCGTGTGCGGGTCGGTTGGGCTGGTGTTTGATAGTTGGATAGCGGCGGCGTAAAGGCCTGCGTCTTTGGCTGCGGCTAACCACTTTCCTTCCAAGCCCGGCGTACTGGCAATCAGGTCACGTAATACTTGCTCGGGCGGTTGGTTTGGGTATTTCTTGGTAATCGCTCGAAAGCTCGCCAAGTAAGTCGTCGCTTGATTAGCTTGCGATTGCTAACGTCATAGCCCAGCGGCGGAATACCACCCATCCAATTACCTTTTTTCTTGGATGCGGCACGCTCGTTTTGTCTCGACAAAACGAGGATTTAAACATTTGTCGCGAATGCGCTCGCCGGTGACTTCACGCTCAAACTGGGCAAAGCTCAGCAGCACATTCAGCATCAACCGTCCCATGCTGGTCGTGGTGTTGAATTGCTGGGTGACAGCGACAAAGCTAACGCCGATGCGATCAAACACCGCCACCATTTGCGAGCAAGCCTGATTCTCGCTGATCGCTCGGGGCCGCCAAGCTGCGCGTCAGGCGATCCCTCGTTTTGCCTTGGCAAAACAGAAAAACAAGAATGTGTAGACCACGATCACGTCGATCAACTTGGCTTCGATATCGGCCATCAAACGTTTGAGCGCTGGGCGCTCCATATTGCCGCCGGAATACGCCGCATCGTCGTAGTCGTTTTCAACCGCCACCCAGCCCTCAGCGCGCTGGCTGGCAATGTAGGCGTGGCCTGCGTCACGCTGTGCGTCGATGGAGTTGTAGTCCTGCTCCAAGCCTTCCTCGTGCGATTTTCGGCAGTAGACGGCGCAGCGGATCTTTCGTTTGATCTCGCTCATGGCCGCACCTTGGCGCGTGATGCTTTGATTTGCGCTTTCCGCTGGCGCGCTTTGAGGCCAAAAAACATCGGCCCAGACACGACGCAACCGGTGATCTCGCTCGCAATCTTGGACAAGCTGCTATACGGCTTTCCGCGATATTCAAAACTGCCGTCCATGCTGACCAGTGCGTGGTGTTCGACGTTATGAAACTCGCGCGTGAGCAGCGTGCCGGGCGTGAGCGCAATCTGCGGGCCGCGTCGGCGGGTGCGCCCCAGCTCAATTAGGGCGTCAATTTTGCGCTGGTTGCGATCCAGTATATTGCGACCTTCCGGGTGCTTGCGAAACTCAAGTTCCTGCAGCCGATGTGCGAGGCGCTTCTCCAAAAACGCCCGATGGTGATTCGCGTTGGCTTTGGGGAAATGACTGCGCCACAGCGTGCGCAATTCTTCAATAGATTGAGTTGGCAGCGCCAGAATTTGCGCGACAACGCTTGCGGCGAGTGGCGGATGTGGGCTGGGCGGGTGAAGTGAATTTTGTTGTTGCGCTTTTTGCATCGTTAGCGTCCTGACTGACCGGAGTTGGTCGACGCATAGACGCTTCGTTCAGGGCAGTTAGCAAGTCCAACTTGCGCTGATGCACGCACGCGCATTAATGCGATGGCAATGATGTTAATCAGCTCACTTACCCGCGCCTCGGCGCTCATGACGTTGGGCGGAATGTGGGTGGCGGCGGAATGTGGTTCGAGCATGGCGTAACTCAGAAAATTGGAACTGCCAGTGTCGAGCGCCCGGGCTAGAAAATCAGCCTAGGAGGTTTCGGCAAGTTGGGGGCTGGATCGGGTCGTTGGTGGTTGCACGTGCATGTGCTCGACCAGTCTGCTCAGCAATCTCCGCCTAGTCGACCACTTATTGGTGTTTGCACTTTTCGAGCAACTTCGCAAAAAAATCCACGACTTCCCGTCTTGTTGTAAGCGGTGGTGGCGCTTTTTCCTCTGGAACAGAGGCCTCAAAGACCACGATCCCACCTTCATCCACCGTTTTCACTGCGGCTTCCTGGACTAACAGCAGACCATTTTCATCGCTCATGACGACGCTATCAAGGAGGTCTTGGATTTGGATTTGATTGGTGTGTTTCATTTTCGGTTCCTTTTTAATGGCTCAGCTAAATTGCCGTCAACCAAAGTTATCTATGTCGCTTGAAGCAGCAATTAATGTAAATAATTGTAATTATACCGAGCTGCCGTTACAGCGACCAATCTAGTCCAAATGCTGCCCATTCCGCCGAAATCGCGCGCTGGTACGCGCCGGATTTGAACGCTGATGTGCTCGCCCAAGCCTTGACCAGCGCGCCATCGCACGCCACTGCCACAACCACCCGCTGATCGCACACCTCAGCGCACTGGCGCGCCGCAGCGGTCAATGACACGCCGTAGCGATTGGCGCAGTGCTTGATGCGGCGCACCAATCGATCCAACCCGCGTTTAGCTTTGAGAACCACGCGCTCAACGCAGCCAAAATTCGAATCCAACTGCGTCCAACGCGCAACAGCCGAACACGCACCTTGACGATCCAACTCGCGGACAGTCATCGCTGCAATACCAAGTCCATGCGTGATGCCGACCGTGCACTGTGCGAACGTTTGTTAGGCCACTGGGGTTTGGTTCGCGAGATCACCATGCAAGCAGCCGCTCATGCTCAAGCAGCTTGAACGGAGTCCGGCGAGTTTGAGCTGGAGTTTGACCCAACCGATCCAAGCAAGCTGCGCTACCACCCACGCTTGCGCATTGACTGGCGAACGATTCCAATGGAGCAAGCTGCTATCTATTCGATGAAAATACCGGTGTTCCTGGAGGCAGTTTCCGAGCTGCTGGAGATTCCGCAAGCCTTGCGCAAAGCCACTGCGCTGATTCCAGACGTGCTCTGGCTCATCGGCAAACACCGTGTCGGGCATCAGCAAGTGCCGGTCTATTTCGCGCGCAGTTTTGGCTTAGAGCGGAAGGCAATTTTGCAGCACCTTCTCAATCCGCAGACGCCAGAGTTCGGCTTGATCTTGACCAGCTGCCGCGCCCCACTTGATCTCGACTTCCCGCTACCACGCCAGCTAAAAGTGATTCGCCTAGCCGATCTGTTGAGCGATGCGCCGATGGCCGAAATTGATCAAGAAAAACTGGCGCGAATGATGGCTAATCAGGGTAGCGATCTGACCCAACAAGCGCCGCCAATTCACTTTGATGCGCTGACCAATACCTTGACGCTGGCGGGCATTGCCAAGCCGTGGGTGCTGAATGGCGAGAAGCAAGTGAAGGCGATTAGTTATTTAGCGAATGAAATCAAAAAAGGCCGTGCCGCTGTCGCAGCTAGCGAGTTGCTACACGCCAGTGGTGGTCGCAGCCCCAGTGTACTTCAGCTATTTGAGGGCGGGCCTTGGCGGAAGTATTTGCACACGCCGGTGCGTGGGAAGTGGGGTTTTTTTAGTCACTAATGCTAAGCCTCGGCACACATGGCCGGGGCGTAAAAACAATTGTGCTTCCATCGCTGCCTGGAGTTTTCTGCCGGTTGACCACAATAATCTCCGAATCACTCACAGTGAGAATCCGCCCCGGTTCCGTGAATGCGCACCGTGAAAACGCTTTGGCCTCACCTTCATATAGAAACTCAGTAGTAGCCAACTTTACGAATGAATCGTAAGGACGTGATAGCTGGGCACTCACGTAGCTCAGCACAGCAAGCACTGCGACGCATGCAAACAAACGCACGAAACAATGCCAAATGTATTTCGAGCGATCTACTTTGATCAGGCGATCACCCAAGGGAAAACCGCGCACCATGTCGAGCAGCATGGCCAATCCGGCAATGAACAGCATGTAGATTGCGTAGACGCAGATCACTCCGCTGCCAACTACAAAAACATACTTAGGAATCAGAAGTGCGGTAGCAAATGTCTGACTGTTACCAAACGAGTCTGAGCTGTAGCCAGTTAGTTCGTTAACGATTTGCGCCGCGCTTGCGGAAATAACTGGCCCAATAAGCATTGTGAGACTCGCCAAGAGTACAGCGGTGATCCAATGGCTCTGAACGGAAGAAAAAAATTCAAACGCCTGTTTGCAGAGCACAATCGCCCACACAGCGGTCGCCAGCACGAAACTAACTCGTGAGGAAAGAACGAAGCCGAATAATGAGAGGGCGCCGCTCACCAGAGCAATTGCTGCGCCGATCCAATACCAACGGTCCAGTGATATGTCTTCAGTGTTCAAGTTGATTTCCTTTGACTAGCCAGGTTTTATGATGCAACGAAACTTCCAAAAGGAATGCTCCAAAATTGAGTCGCCGCGTTTTCGCTAGACCGTTTCGTTAGCCGCGAACGCTTGCGCAATCTCCCGATCCAAACTCGACGCCTTACCTTGCTTAATCTCAATATTCTCCAAAATGATGATTAGCGCGCCGTTCAACCGCCGCCAAGCCGTGGTGCGATCACACCCCATCTGCGCACAGATCTCTTTCCACGGCTCGCGCTTGGCACGCGCCCAAATCAACCACCGCTCCTCTGCGCTGACCCATTCCAGCCAGCGCGTCGTCTCCATCATGCGATCAATCGCCGCACCAGTGGGCGGAAAGAAGTGCTTCTCATCTCCAGCTTGGCGCTTGAACTCAGGCCACAGCGTCACGTAGCCGCGTGGCCCAACGGGTGGCAATTTGCGCGCCGTGCGCAGGGCTTCTTCAAACCACGACGCAATCTCCTGCGTCGTTTGCGGCAACTTCATTTTTGGCAGTCGAATATTTTCCATGGCGTCACTCCTGTCGCGGTGATGGTTAGTTGCCGAATGTGTGTTTGGACAGCGTGAGCATTAGTGCCAGGGCATCAGCTTCGTTGTCATCGCGCGGCGCGTATCCCAGGGCTCGAACGGCGGCGATCACTTCGTCCTTACTCGCATTGCCTTTGCCCGCAATCGCGCGCTTGATCGTGCCGACTGGCACACCCGCATATGGAATGCTGTGCTGCTCGCACCAGGCACTGAGCTGACCTAACAATCCGCCGTAGACATGGGCAGAGTCTGTCGAGGTGTGACGACGCACTTCTTCAAAATGCACTTCAGAGAACTGGGTAAGTTGATGCAGCTCATCCAGCCAGCGCTGAAACCGCAGGAAACGCATGCCGCCGCCTTCATAGCGTCCCGGTTTAAAGCTCTGCGTGCCACTGGTGATTTGGCCCGCGCGATCAATGGCCCAGCCGGTTTGCGTGCCCAAATCCAGCGCCAGTCGCACTGGCTTTGCGGTTGCTGTTAAATTAGTCATCGAGATACGCCCTGTAGTTTTCTTTTTCTTCGTGTTTGAGCCGGATGCCGCGCAGGCATTTAACGCCGCCAGTGCCGCGCGAGCGCTCAACGCCGCGCGTAATCAGCTGTTCGGTTAACCAACGCACTGATCCGACGTAGTAACCGTTGCGCTCGGCAAAGCCTTTCCAGGCGCCATAGACTTTGGCGATGCGCGTTTGAAACTGCGCTTCCCGAACCAGCGCCTCGTCTTCAAACTCTTGAACAGCATCCTCGTTGTTGAAGTATTCCTTGGTCGCTTCGCACACCACCGCAGGCGGCTTTAGGCCTTCTTTGAGCCATTGCTGGCAACCTTCAATCGCCCACGCCAAAATACCTGAGCGTTCGGATTGGAGTTTTTCGGTGAGCTGGCTATCGCGCTTATCGGGTGGAATAGTCACCGTGAATGGGATCAAGTGCAGCCGTCTGCGCATGGCTTCGTCGACATTGCGAATCGCGGGCTTGTGATTGCCGGCAATGACCAGCTTGAACTGCGGCGTGTATTCGAAAAAATCCTGGCGCATAAAGCGCGCGGAGATCTTGTCGCCGCCGGTCAGGGTTTTGATTCGCGACTCGTTCCAGCGACGGCCTTGTTCGGTTTCAATCGCCGTGACAAAGCGCGCGCCGCGCAGCGAAGCCAACTCGGTCGGATGACGCTCG
>JANNYO010000270.1:0-1989 GCA_031410115.1 Rhodanobacteraceae bacterium
TCGGTACCGACAGCCGCGACTGATTTTGGGCCACCCGCGCCACGATCTTGGCGAATAGCAACCACTGAGGGCTCGTTCAACACGATTCCCTGACCGCGAACATAGATCAAGGTGTTGGCTGTGCCCAAATCTATGGACAAATCGGTCGAAAATAGACCGCGAAATCGCTTAAACATAGTTTCCTCAAATGGCGTCGGTGGCAAGTTGCCGTAAACTTCGGGGTGCCAACGCTGATGCCGCATCAATGCGTAGAGTGCAAAAAATCTGCTGCCCGCACTCTAAGCGATTGAAGTTGACGCTCACAAGCCAATCGAGGCGTTGCAGGCGCAATTGCCTGCAATTGTGCTGAATTTTAAGTGTTACGTTCAGCTGCACGCCGGGGAATACCGTGCCGTGTTAGTGGATATAAATCGCACCGACGTTTGCCGCGCTCAACGCTGCCATCGCCTGTGTGCTCAAACTCAGCGCGTCCGAACCTTGATCTAAAACACTGTTGAGCGCGCGGCTTTCCAGTTCAGGTGCAACGACACCATCCGGATGCGTGCTGATCAAGCGAAAACTGCCGCCGTGGTCTTCAAGCATATAAACACCGGCGCTCAAATCTTTCGGTGCGCTCAAGGTTGCAAGGCCAATGACCTGATCGGTGCCGTCTAGCGGCAAAACGGTCAGCGTTTTATTGCCCAAATCAAGTTCGGCGGTGTAATGACCGCCAGCGGTCCAGCTTGGGCCGTCGTCGATAATGCTGTCCAATTCAGTTTGTGCACCGCACGGCAAGGAAAAGCTTGCCAAAGTGGCGAATGCGAGTGGCATTAAGATGTTGGAAAGGCGCATGAGTATTCTCCGAAAGTTCAGTCAAAATAGACTGTGGAGCAAGCTTGCGCTTCAGCGGCAGCGCTGCAAAGTGGCGGATGCGCGCTTTTTATGGCGAAATGCGACGCAATCTCGTTGAATCGGCGGCATGGCCTCGTGCGAAAATTCGGCGCAAAAAAACCCGGCAAAAGCCGGGATTTAAACGCTGTGTGCAGCCCGACGTTGCCGTCGGGCTACACAATTTAAAAGTCTCGCCGGAAGGCGGCACGGCGGATGAGACTGTTTCGACTTAGAACGAGAACTTCACGCCAATTTGCGCAGCCCAACGCGATTCGCCTTTGACGTCTTTGCGGGTAAAGCCAGCTGGTGGTGCGAGGAACTGATAGACATATTTGCCGTCTTGCACGCCTGCAAAGCGCGCGACGTTGACATTGTAAGGAAACGACGCTTCGTCAATATTGCCGTATTTTTTATTGATCAAATTGCCGAAGTTGGAGATGTCCAGATAGATTTGCGGCTGAACCTTAAACACCATCGGCAAATCTTGCGAAATACGAATATCGATCTGGCTCAACCATGGCGCCACTTTGGCGTTGCGTTCGGCGTTTTGGCCCTGGCGCGTGCGGAGATATTCGACGCTATTGATGTAGTTAAAAAATGCCGCTTCCACAACCGGGTCATTGACGACGCGCACCGGGTTTGCCGCGGTACCTGGAAGTAAAACGCCTGCGCCACGGAAGATCGCTTCGCCTGGTTTCGGGATGTAGAACAAGTCATTCGTCGCGCCATCACCATTGGCATCACCAATAAAGCCATAGCTAAATGGGCGGCCCGAACGGCCTTCGTAGAACGCGCTGAAAGTCGTCGGCGCACCGTCAAAGAATTCGTGGCGAATGCTCATATTGCCGGTAATGCGATCGCGGAAGATGTAGTTTGAGCGCGATGCGACGTCGTCGTTTGGATCTAGCACTAAGCGATTTGACCAGCTCGAGAATGACGTACTCGATGCGCCCGGATTAGAGTCTTCACCATCGCTGAAGGTGTAGGCCAATGATGCTGTCCAGTTGTCAATCATCGGGCGGGTGACGCCGACGGTGAGCACTTCGCTGTAGCCCTTGGTGGTGTTGCGCAGCAATAAAACGTTACCAAAGGCGCGATTTTGGTTCTGACGATTGCGCG
>JANNYO010000271.1:0-6925 GCA_031410115.1 Rhodanobacteraceae bacterium
GGAATCATCCACCACCAGCACGCGTTTGCTAGCACCCACTTGCCCAGCAGCGTCACCACTGCGGGCAACGCTGCGCTGCGCTGGGTCAAAAACCGCGCGCATTAAATCATCCACATCCAGCACGATCACGCCAGCGCCCTCAGCGGTTAGTGCGACGGCCGCGACGTCGGTAACGCGCCCAAGCCTGGCGTCCAGTGGATGCGTTGCTAAATCAGCTTCGCCTAAGATGCGATCCACTACGCAGCCAATTTGGCGGCCAAAATGAGCAAAAATCACGACACTCATGGGCTTGTTTTCAGCCGCCGGTGCAAGCTCGTGCGCAGCAAATTCCAATTGCTCAGAAAGCGCAATTAGGCCGATGCTGCGCCCCTCAACGCTGAGGTAGTGCACACCGCCATCGCGTATTAATTCGCTGGATGAAACCCGCAGGACGCGGCTGACGCGGTGCAGCGCGAAGGCGCACAGTTCGCCCGACACTTCAATCAACAGGGCGCGCAAGATCACACGGGAAATTGGCACTTGAATCTCAAACCGTGTACCGCTGCCCAGGCGCGAGTCCATGCGCGTGGTGCCGCCCAAATCGCGTACCATTTGCTTGACGGCATCTAGCCCGACACCGCGTCCGCTGGTTTCAGTTACCGTATCGCGGGTCGAAAATCCGGCGGTAAACAAAGACTCGTGCAGTGCCGCAAGATCCAGCTGCGCCACAGCGTCAGCGTGCAGATGGCCCGCTTCGATGAGGCGTTTGCGCACGCGATCCGGATCTACGCCGGCGCCATCGTCGCTCAGTTCGAGCATCAGCGTGCCAGCGCGCAGACTCGCCTTCAGCGTTAGCACCCCGACCACTGCTTTGCCCGCCGCAATGCGCGCCTCGGGCGCCTCCAAGCCATGATCCAAGGCGTTACGCAGCAAATGCGTCAATGGCATATCAAGCGCAAACAGTACATCGCGATCAACGTCAATACGCTCGCCATAAACCTCTAGGCGCACTTGTTTGCCGAGCTGGCGGGCTAAATCGCGCACTAAGCGTGGGTAACCTGCGGCGAGCTCGGCGAACGGCCGCATCCGGGTGGAAGTGGCGGCATTGAGCAGGCGCGCGTGCAGCTGCTGGGCACTGCGGGTAAAGCTTAAAAAATCGTCACTGCTTTGGTTGAGCGTGCTGCGCGCAAGATCGAGCTGCGCGCGCAGTGTGCTGAGTTCCGCGCCGATGGTTCGATCCTGCAATTGTGCGCTATGGCGCTGAAAAATCTCGTCCAAATGCCAACGTACGGCGCTCAGCTGCCGCCGCAATTGCGTTTGCCGTTGCGCAAAAAACTCCAAATGGTTGCCTTCAATGCTGATCGAACTGGCCAAGTTAATCAGTTGCGTTATTTGACTGGCACGCACCCGCAAAATGGCGTCCTCATCCGCCGCGACATTCGGCTCAATATTCGCCGTCGGCGCAACGACATCTTGCCCGCTAGCGCCATCAGTTGCGGCGGAAAGCGTCGGTGCAGGCGGCGCGTATTCGCCCGTCGAAAGTTCGTTTTTCAGCGCGCTTAGGTCAGCGTCCAGCGTATCGGTTTGCCCGCCCTCTTGGCCGGCACGCGCACGCATCGCATCAATGCCACGCAGTGCAAGATCGACAAACACGGCATCCAGCGGCACGCCTTTGGCGCATGCGCTGAGCCGATCTTCCAGCGCATGCGCGAGTACCACGATTGTATCCACACCGACCGCGCGCGCCGCGCCCTTGATCGAATGCAGCGCGCGCAGCAGCGGGCGAATCGGCTCGGTTTGCGTTGGGTCGGCTTCTAAAATCAGCAGTTGGCGCGTGATCGCGTCGCTACGCTCGGCAACTTCGGTGGCAAATAATGCTTCTAAGCTTGCTTCAACAGCCGGATTTCGACGTGGCGTCGGCTGCGCTTTTTCACTCACTTGCGCAGATGTTGGGATTGGTATTGGGGCTACGGCTGCGGCGGGCAGGGTATTATCCACAGCTTGATCTACAGCATCGGCGCCTGTAACCAAAACCGACGCGGCGGCAAAACCGTCCAATTGCATCAGGCTGTGCAGGCGCGTGACAGCACCGCGCTGCAGCGCGATAGCTGCGGCGGCATCGCGCAGCGGGCCAAGTAGTACCTCTAAATTTGGTGCCTCCATCACCCGCATCGCGCTGCGCAGTTTGGCAACTTCCTGCGCCAATCGACTGCGCGCTGCGGCGTCTACATGATCCAAGTCAAGCGCATCTAGCGCGGCACTGATACGCGGCAGCGCGTGGTTGAGTTCATCAACAAATAGCGGCCACATCGGATTCATGTGTTGATTGACTCGAACAGTGCTTGGGCAAATTGAGCGTCGTCCAACAGCAGGTAGCGTGCGCCGGCAAACTGCCCAACGGCATTGACGCAGGCCGCCAGCCGGGCGGGCAGCGTCTGCGGAATCGGCGCGAGTGCGTCGCTGGCAAAACCGTGCACACCGAAAACATGATCGGCGCGCAACGCGATCGGTGCACCGCCAATGCCGCTCAATAAAACGGTGCGCGGTCGTGCAATCTGCGCGGCTAGTGGCGCGGATTTCGCAGCACCGTGAGCTTTTGTTTGAATGTTTTGACTAGGCAAAACAAGTTGGCTTTTTTCGATGCCAAAAACCTGCGCTAAGGCCAGCGTCAGGTGCAGTTGACCGCGCACATTGGTCAATCCAGCAACCGCCCGACCCACCCGATGTGGAATGCGACGCAAAGGTGCCGCTGGCGCAATTTCCACGATACGCGTAACCGCGATGCCAATTTGGATGCCATCGATGTCCATTAGCAGCGCGCTGCGCAGGGTTTCTAAAGGCGTCGGTGGCAGCGCGGTGATGCGCTCGTTTGCGCTGATGTTGCGCCGTAAAAAGTCACGCGCGCCGTCGCAATACACGGGGCAATTGCGACAGTGCACCACCGCATGCAGCCGCACACAGCTGCGGTCGCCGCCATGCACGCCGATGCTGCGCCAACAGCTTTTGTCGGATATTTTAGGCGCCGGACTATGGCTCATCATGCTATTCGCCGCTGCGCCGTTTAAGCTGCGCGCTTAGCCGGTTTGCCTGCGCTACATCACCGGTGCGCTTGGCCAATTCGGCGCGCAGCTGCAGGGCGCGGGCATGGTTAGGATCCAAATAATTTGCGCGCGCCAGCGCCGCTGCGGCTTGCGGCAATTCAGCCTGTGCGCTGGCTAAAACCCCGCGCAAGAACCAGGCCTCGGCGCTGACTGGGAATTCGCTCAGTAATAAATCTAGGCTGCTATTGGCGTTGAAAAAATCGCCACTGTTGGCGCTGTGTTCGATGCCAAGCAAACGCTGCTGCAAATTATCTTTTACAGATTCAGCGGGCTGCGGCCCTGGCAACATTGGGAATTCTGCGGCGGCAAATCGCCTCAAAGTGGGCAAGGGCTGCACTTTCAAGAACGGGTTCAGCGCGTGCACGTTTTCCCGCGTTGTTTCTCGCGCAAATTTGCGCTCGTTCGTGGGCTGCACGAAACAACCTGCAGTGATTGCATCTTCAGCAGTGCCGGTGCAAATCAACGCGCCGGGTGCTGCGATGCGCTGTAAAAGCGCCAACACCTGCGTACGCGCATCGGCATGCAAATAGATTAATAGATTGCGGCAAAAAATGACGTCGAACAGTTCACCCAAAAACAAATTTTCCGACAGCACATTGAGCTGACGGTAGTCTATGCGCGCGTGCAGCGCTGGCAAAAGCTGGTGGCGTTGATCCAACGTACGAAACCAGCGGGGGTCGGGTGGTGTGGTACGAAAGGCGGACGACGGAAAGCTGCCACTGCGCGCTTTCGTGAGCGCATCTAAATCTAGCTCGCCGGCGACAATACTAAAATCGTGCAATGCGAAACCCGCCTCATGCAGCGTGATCGCGATTGACGCCGGTTCTTCGCCACACGCCGCCGGTAACGACAGCGCACGCAGCGGGCCTGATTTTTTTTGCAAGTGCTGTTGGGCAAATTCACCGAGCTGTGCAAACTGCGTCGGGTTACGAAACAGCCAGCTTTCATTGACGGCAAAATAGCCCACGATTTGATCAAACAATTGCGTATCTCGCGCCGCCGCGATCGCTATCGCGTCGGCAGTTTGCCCCGGATATGCCTGCGCTAAATCGCCCATTAAATCGCCCATGCAATCAGCGATTACCCGCACCCCCAAACTTTCTGGATCGAGGCCAATGCGCCGGTGCAGCAGGCGAATGATCGGGTTAGTGAGCATGCAATTCGTCCGCCACACATTGATGGCTAAAATACAGCGCGTGCAGTTCAACCGGCAGCAGATGTTGAACTTCAATCAGCTGCGGCGATTGCGCGCCCGCTAAAATATGTTCGCCCAGCCAACGATGCGGTGCGCCTGCAATTCCTGCTGCGCACGCGGCAATTTCAATCAAATCCAGCACCGCCTCAGCGCGCACCGCGAACAGTCGGCGCTCAATGGACGTGCCGTGCGTGTTGATCTGCACCACGATTAGGCGGGTCGCGCGCTGCATGGCGGCCGGTGCTGAGGAAAGCATGAGCCCTAAGTCCACCACCGGAATCAGTGCCGCCGCAAAGCGCACCAATCCCACGATTGCAACCGGCATCAGCGGCACCGGGCGGCAGTCGCAGTCGGGTAGTACCTGCACGATATCGCTTAAGCGAAGCGCAAAGCGCATACCTGCGGCGCTAAAAGTCAGTGCTTGCATGAAAATGTTCGGGCGATGGTGAGTGGCTAGGCTACTTACCGACATTAAACTGCGTAATTTCCTGCTTGAGCGTCGTCACCGCATCGCGCAGGCTTTCCGTTGCCGCATTAAACTCGCGCAGCGAGGTCGAGGTTTGGCGCGCACCATCGATCAGTTGGCCCATCGCCTCGCCAATTTGGCGCGTGCCAATGTTTTGGCTGCGCATGCCGTCATTTACCGCATCAAAGCGGTCCGACAGCGTGCGCACTTGCGTAATGATTTGGGTGAACTGGCCATTGATGCGCCCGACGCCGAGCACGCCGGTTTTAACCTCTTCCGCGAAGCGATCTATCTCCATCACGCCCGCACTAACCGCGCCCTGCATCTGCTTGACCATTTGCTCAATGTCGAGTGTTGCCACCGCTGTTTGATCGGCAAGCCGGCGAATCTCGCGCGCCAAGACCATAAATCCTAAGCCCTGTTCGCCCGCTTTTTCCGCTTCAATCGCGGCGTTGATTGATAGTAAATTAGTTTGATCAGCGACTTTAGAAATGGTCGTCACCACACCGGTGATGTGCGCTGCTTCATCGCGAATAGCCGACAGTCTCGCCGCCACAGTATGCCCAGCACTCGCTAAGCGTTCCATGCTTTGATCGAGTTGACTCAAACCGGTTTGCCCGCCAATCGCAAGCTCAGCGGTTTGTGCGGCGACGACATTCACGCCCTCCATCGTGCCCATTAGATCAACGTGGGTGGCGCTAATTTGTTTCACCGCAGCCGCGATTTGGTTCGTGGACGCGCCAAAACCCTGCACCGTTTGCTCTTGTTGACGCGAGGTTGCCGCGAACTCGGTCGCGGTACTCATCAGCTCGATCGATGCCTGTTTCACGCGCGATACCAGGGCACGCAAATTGCCACTCATCGTCGCAATCGCGCCCAGCAGTCCGCCGGTGATATCGCGCGCATCAACATTTGGCATTTCCGCACTCAAATCCCCCGCCGCCACGCGATTGGCGATATCGCTTGCCAAATGAATGCGCTGCGTCATTCGCCCGATTGAACGCGAGGCCAACCACGCCATCGCGAGTACCGACAGCAAAATCAGCAGCGCTAACACCGTCAAATAGCGACTTAAAGTTTCAACGACGGCAACCGCGCTAGTTTCGCGCAAGGTGTTTTGCGCACGGGTTAGGGTGACGACCTCATTAATCGCAAGGCGATGCGCCTCATAGTGTTGTTGCATACGCTGCAGTGCTGCCGCCGCTTGCACGCTATTGCCGCTTTGAATTGCCGGGGCAAAGTCCTGATCACGCACGTCAAAAAATGCGTTCGCTGACTTTGCGGACGTCGACGTCAAAACATCATTAATCGCGCCACTTGCCAGATTGCGCTGCCAAAACGTCATGCGATTATTGTATTCAACGCGCAGCACCGCGCCCCGGTCAATCAGCGATAGACGGCGCGCCGCCTCGGGCTCGTCTTTTAGCTGGAGCGCAACCAAATAGGATTCAATAATATAGTTCGGCGGCGGCAACACATCTGCGATTAAATCTTTGCCCAAATCAATATCCCGATAAATCGGCCCCATTACGCGCACCTGCTGCAGCGTGTAGGCGCTCAAGGCTACGAACACGGCAAATAGCGCAATGAAAGCGGCGACAAATAGCGTGAGTTGCTTGGCAAGCTGGGTGTCGCGCATGCATAGATTCCAGTTGGGGTGGCGATGCGTTAACGGCCCGCACAGACTGACCCGTACTTGCCGCTTGAAACGCTACCAGTCGCGGCAAAGTTGACTTCACACCGCAGCTGGTAGCAGTTAACTATTTTAATTATTCGACTAGCCGATCAGGCATCCCGAAGCGTCAAAGCGTCCAACTCGCACGCCGTTTGCTCAAAAATGCGCTCAGTCCCTCCTGACCCTCGGCTGATACGCGTAGTTTAGCGATTAGCTGCGCATTTTCTTCGTCAACGAACATTTGCTCTTCGATGCTCATACCTGCGACGCGGTGCACCAGCGCTTTCGCCGCTTTCACCGCATTCGGTCCGGCTTGACGTAAATGTTTGAGCTGCACGGTAACCGCAATATCCAGCTGTGCTGCGGGCACAACTTCGTGAATCAACCCCATTGCATAGGCGCGTGCGGCGTCAAATAGCTCTGCGGTTTGAAAATAGCGCAGCGCATTGCGAGTGCCAATTGCATCAATTACATAGGGTGAAATTACCGCTGGTGCCAAGCCAAGTTTG
>JANNYO010000272.1:0-9330 GCA_031410115.1 Rhodanobacteraceae bacterium
ACCTCAATTCTTTTCTCCAGGTCCCATACAAAGATAGTTCCATCTTCACTGCCTCCAATAATACTGCGTGAGTCTGGGGTAAAGCCTGCTTCCAAGTAGCCACCGGTTTGATTAACGAAGCCAAAAAAGATTGACCTCGGCGCGCCGTCAAGGCTGAGCTGGGCGCGCAGCTCAGCCGCCCATTCGCCAGCACCAACGAAGGCCAAGATCAGCGAGTTTTTGACGTCACTCGGCAGCTGCAGGGCCGCCTCGACCCATTCGCGCACGCCTTTTCGCGCCGACAATTTGCCAGCGAATAACGCGACTGAGTCAGTAGTGCTGATGCTGTAGGCGTCGCGAACTCGGGCGCGCGCACGCGCAATCTCGATCGGATCGAGCTGGCAATGCGAAACATCGACGCAATAGGGTGAAAACGTCAGCTTGTTGCGCGCAAGTCCGTGACGCAAATAATGTTGTTTTGCGCGCGCACCGATATAGAGCGCGCGTGCGGTTCGGGCATACAGCAGGCGCAACAGCGCAGCGCGCAGCATGCTTTTAACGCCAGAGCGTTTTTGCGCACCATCGTTTGCTTCAAAACGAACCATCAGCTGAGCGCCCTGGGTTAAGGTTTGCCAGATCACTTGGCGATCAAACGCATTGCTGTAGCCGAGCGCCAGCACAACCGCCGGCTGGTTTTTTGCGAGCGCCGCTTTGACGCCAAAGCCGCTAACTTCATCGTAGTTATTAGGCCTAGGCTGCCCGGCTTGTGATCGTTGCGCTGCAAGATGTTGGTACGAATAACCACTCAGGAGATCCAAATCCCACTTAATATCTTGTCCAAACTCAATGTCTTTGTAGCCGCGCACGCTGAAATCAGCGCCGTAAATTACTTTTATCGGGATGCCAAACTCTTGCGCCAACATTCGGTACACCGGTGCGTGGTACTGCACCGGATGGGTCTCAAAAATCAAAAGCATCGTTGCTCCATGCAACACTGGGTTTCAGACCCGTCGGTGGCAGAGTACCTTATGTCTACTGAGTATTTCGAAGCCCCGGTTGCGCCCCTACAGCGCCTGCATTACCGGCATGCCTGCGGCTAATCGCTCACGGATTGACAGCGCGACGTGATCGCGTAAATAAATCGGCAAGGCAAGCTCCGCGCTGATTGGTGCGACCGATTGCGACAAGCGCGCGATGCCACTCGCACGCGGCCCGGCGCCGTAGCAGGCGTTGGGCGCAAAGTATTCTGCGTACACCACCGCACCGGTGCCTACACAGGTTTCACCAGGGCACAAACGGACCGCATCTGGCTTACAAACGCGCTCGTCCTCAAGACTTATCAGCACATCGTTACGCATGGAAAAACGTCCAACATACAGTTCACCCATGCGCGCATCGAGGGCTGCGGTCAGCGTGCTATGCCGCAGCGCCGGGTCGTCTGAAAACGCCGTAAAAGCAGTTGCCGCTAGGGTCGATACCGGCAGCGCTGGGATATCCAGGGCGTAGGCAAAACCCTGCGCCACCGCAACCGCCAATCGCACGCCGGTAAACGCCCCCGGGCCACGTCCGAATGCGACGGCATCAAGCTGTGTTTTTGCCAAGCCCGCCTCTTTCAACAGCGCATCAACAAACTTAAGCACACTTTCAGCGTGGCGCTTTGCACCGTCGATTGCGCGCTCGATCACCTGCCCTTGATGCAACAGTGCCACCGAGCAGCGCTCTGTTGAGGTTTCAATCGCCAGAATAGTTTGCATCTTAGGCTCCGTTTTTTTGGTTCGCGATAACGTCGGAGACGGTGGCTTCCGGCGCGCCCTGCCAGTTGATATTGCGGGTTAGATACATGATCAGTGCCAAAATTATCAGTAAGCCGACCGCGCCTAAAACCAGGGCGTACTGTTCGCGCGCCATCAGGGTAAATAAAAATCCGTAGGTCACGCCAATCACGCCGCCCGCAATCATGCCGCGTTTGACGCCCTTTAGCACCGCTGAAGTGTAGGCACCAATCAGCCCAGAAATTGCCACCGCTGAGAGTGCAAACGCCCAGTTAAATCCAAGGCGCTCAGACAGCGCGAGCAGCAGTAAATAAAACAGGCCCAATGCCAGGCCTATTTGTAAATAGTGCATCGGATGCAATTTTACTTTGAGCAATATTTCAACCAAGAAAAATCCGGCAATGCTCAGCGCTAGGAACAAAAAACCGTATTTTCCGGCACGATCATTGCGCTGATACACATCCCCCATTTGGATCAAGCTCACGCCCAACACCGAGCGATCTAAACCGGTGGAATCCGCGTCGCGCAGACCAATTTGTGGGAAATTGCGGTTGAATTCAGACACGATCCAGTTTGCGCTGAAGCCTTTGGCACTGATGCTGTGCGCATTGGGAATTAGCCCGCCCTGAAAGCCAGGATCTGGCCATAGACTTGCGGCGGTGTAATTTAGCGCGCGTGCGAGCGGCAACATTTGCAGTGCCTGCACGCCTTTGATGCTGTAGACCACTCTGAATTTGATCGGTTTTTGTAGGGTGATGGCTTGCGTTAACAGCAGTTGCGCGCGCTCGCTGGTAGTGGGTGTGCTGATCAACGCACCCAGCGCGCTGCCCTGGTTGAAAGCATTGCCGCGACTAGACGCACGCAGGTTGATGCCGCCCAGCTCGAACTGGGTAATTTCGCTCATGCCGCGCACATCGGAGGCTAAAAATTCAAACTGCGCTGAGTTCAAGTTAATGCCATCAACGGTGGCTAAGCTGGACAAATCTTCCGGCGCGAACTGCCCGTCAAAGGTTACGGTTGCAACGTATACCGGCAGCTCATAGGTATTGGCCACCATGCGTTTGGTAACAACAATATTGCTGCTTGCCGTTACCGAATCCGCCAACACCGAATAGTCACGCACGCTTTGACGCAATACAGATTTTCCGTCGACCTCTTCGGTAAAGCGCGTGGTTGCGCGCGCACTCAAAAATGGCGGGCTGATCGTTTGTCGCCCGCCCCAGCCTTCGGTGACGCCTTCCTCGGCGCTTGCACGTTGGCCCATCCGTTCGTACAGAACGCCGCGCACCAGCGCCAAGGGAATCATTAATAGCAGCACTAACGCGCCTATTAAAAACATTTTTAGCGTGGTGGATATGCCAGCGATCATAGGTGCGATTGCGCTACGGCTTGGTGGCAGCGGATTGGGTGGCAAGTTCATGGCAGTAGCCTCGATGTTTTAGGAGTTCAAACCATCGCGGTTTATTCGGGCGCTGGATCGCCCCAATTGTGACATCCAGCAATTAGATTCGGGCAGTTCGCGGGCGTAAGCCCAAAGCTGCGGCGCATCCGCTAACATTGGGCGATGTATCTCAATCACTTTCGCCTTCATTCAGCGCCGTTTTCGATCACGCCAGATCCGCGTTTTGTCTATCTAACCGACCGCCACCGCGAGGGTTTGGCGCATTTATTGTATGGCTTAGGTCAGGGTGGCAGCGGCGGCTTTGTCGTGCTTACCGGCGAAGTGGGCACTGGCAAAACCACACTGTGCCGCCTCGCCTTGGAGCAATTGCCAAGCGGCACCGACGTTGCGCTGGTGTTGAATCCAAGCCTGAATCCGCTTGAGCTGCTGGAAACAATCTGTGAAGAGCTGCGACTGGATGTGGCGGGCTTGCGCGGGCAGATGAAGCCCTTAGTGGATTTGCTCAATCGCCATTTGTTGAGTGCGCATGCGGACGGGCGGCGTGTGGTTTTGTTGCTGGATGAGGCGCAGAATCTGTCCGCTGATTCGCTCGAACAAGTTAGATTACTTACTAATCTTGAAACCGCAACGCAAAAATTGCTGCAAATAATTTTGCTCGGCCAGCCGGAACTGACCGAGAAACTTGCCAAGCCTGAATTACGCCAATTGGCGCAGCGCGTGACCGCGCGCTATCACTTGAGCGCACTGAATCAGGCGGAGTCTATCGGCTATGTCCAACACCGCTTGTTTGTCGCGGGCGATGAAAGCAGCGCTTCGATCTTTGATGCCAGCGCGCTCAAGGCGCTACACAAATTGAGTCGCGGTGTTCCACGCGTACTTAATGTGTTGGCAGACCATGCCTTGCTGGCCGGTTTTGCCGACAACAAAAAAATCGTCAATGCGGCACTGGTGCGGCGCGCGGCGGGGGAAGTACTGCCGAATTGGCACCCTGCACGGCGGCGCAGCGGGCTGATTATTTTTGCCGGTATGCTGGCTGCCGGCCTTGCAGTGGGCGGGTTTATTTTGAGTCAGCGCCTCGTGCGGCCATTCGTTGACACTTTTGCCGTATCGCCTGAGCGGCTGGGCGTTGAATCTATTGCGCCGATGGCAAGCGCTGGCCCAGTTACGAGTCTCGCCGAACAGGCGACACGGCAGATGAGCGCCAACGCGTTGACGCAAACACAAGTTGTTACCGCTTGGCTGCGCAAAAATGGGCTAACGGCGACACCCGATTTGGTCACGCGTGCGCTCAGGTGCCCCAATCAACTCGCCAGTCAACTCAACGTGCAGTGGCGCTGCTTAAGCGGCGAGGCCGGGCCTGAGTTTTTTAAAACCGTACGCTTGCCGCTGTTGCGCCAAGTGAATGGGGTTTGGACGATGCTACCGCCGCCGGATGGGTTTAGCGGGCGCTATCGAGTGCTGTATCAGTTGCCAAAAGATGCGCCAGAGGTCTTCGGCCTTGGTTACGCCGGTGCTGGGGTTGCCGAGCTTTCCCGGCTTTTGGCCGTGCGTGACGGTGGCGCTAGTGCACAGCGGATTTATGGCCCACGCATGCTGGAACGTGTGGTCAAACTCCAGCGTGCACTGGCAATAAAAGCCGACGGTGTCGTCGGGCCGGAAACTTGGGTGGCGCTGCTTGAAACTGAAGCGGACTAAAAATTAGTCCAGCCGAAACAGGCTGACAGCACGCTTTTCGCCATCCAATCCACGCATACGATCATAGCCAACTTGATCAAAAGTGGCGACGACTTCAGCATTTTTAGTGAGCGTGCAGCGTTCTGGCAGCAGGGTTGGGCGGGCGATAAATCGATCACAATTGAGGCGAAATAGGCCGGCTGTGTAGTTCGACACAGAGCTGCTGGCGACGGTCACCGGCTCAAGCGCCAACGCTGCACTGTCCAGGCGACTCTCGCCTTCACCGACGAGCGCCCAACGCCCACGCAGTGCGCGATCCACCGCGCCGTACGCAAAGTTAAAGCGCGTAATCGAAATCGGCATTAACTTCAGCCCCGACACTAAGCCTGAATCAATAGGCTGCGAGTACCAAGCTGTGCCGTGCGCGGTTGAGCTGAATTCAAGCTGCACATCACCACTGTAAAGCACTTCTTTTACCGCTCGGTAGGTGCCGAACAAGCTCTGCCCGCCGTTGATCGTGTAATAGCTTGAGCTCAGTGTGTGCGCGACGGTGCGGCCAGAGTTGATGTACCACTCTGGACTGCCGTCGCTGCCATAAAAACTGCTGATGCTAACGAGCGCGTCATTTTGACGCTCAATATGAAAGCCGATGCCACTACCGCTGGTCGCAAATGGACCGCCTTCTTCAAAGTTCCATTGACCGTTTTCGGGAACGATTGCGCGCTTACCCAGCGCGGTGACTGGCACAAGCCCAAACGCAAGCAGCTTGTTGACGGTTTGCTCGTTTCGTTCAAACGGCGCGAGTTCGATCCGCACTTTGTAGGTACCCGCTTTCGCCACATTACCTGCGTCAAAAACGGTAATCGGAAACCGGAAGGGCGTTAATACCTGGGTACAAATGCCACTCGGGCCGCCGCCACGCACGAACACAACGGTGATGACATCGGCGACAACTTTCACGGAATCCCGGGCCAAACCGCAGCCATCAGGGCTGGTGCCGGTGAGTAACAAACTAAAACTGCCACCCTCAACGACCGTTGCTGGGATTGCCACTAAGGTCGGCAAATTATTCTCAATCGCAAGCGCCGATGCGCTCAGCACGCAAGCGCTAAAAATCTGCGCAGTTAAAATGCTGGCCGCAGCGATGGATGTTTCGATACGGTGTCTTTGCGCAGGCATGTTTAATCTCCGGTTTTGCGGTTACTCAGCTTCGTCCGTCGCAACCTGGCTAAGATCGAAAGGCTTTGACTGGGGCTGTATTTCAGGCAGAAGACTACCCCATTCAAACTCCAAGTTCGTTAAATACGAACCACTGATAATCTATATCTGTTATTTTGAGAACAATTCAATGATCGATTCAAATGCCATCACGGCCGATGTAAAAACCCCTCGAACGATTTGCGTTATTCGGGGTGATGGCATTGGGCCGGAAATTACTGACGCATGTTTGCGCGTTTTAGACGCGATGCAGTGCGGGCTGAGCTATGACTTCGCACTCGCCGGCGTTGCCGCGCACGCGGCGGTCGGTGAGCTGTTGCCTAAGGCCACGCTCGATAAAATCGCACTGCACCGGATCGCACTAAAAGGCCCACTCAGCACGCCGATTGGCGAAGGGTTTTCTTCGATTAATGTCGAACTGCGGCGGCGCTTTGATCTTTACGCCAACGTGCGCCCGGCAAAATCCTTTCCCAACACCAAAAGCCGATATGAAAATATCGATCTAATTACCGTGCGAGAAAACACCGAGGGTGCCTACCGCAGCGAAGGCCAAACGCTCAGCGCGGACGGTGAAACCGCAAGCTCGCAAATTCAAACGACAAAACACGGTAGCGCACGCATTGCCCGCTACGCTTTTGAGCTGGCGCGTAAGGTCGGGCGTAAAAAAGTCACGATCGTGCATAAAGCCAATATTATGAAGACGACCTCTGGCTTGTTCTTAAAAACGGCGCGCGAAATTTCTCTTGAGTACCCGGACATTCAGTGCAACGAGATGATTGTCGACAACGCCTGCATGCAGCTGGTGATGAACCCGCATCAGTTTGATGTGATCGTGACGACCAATCTGTTCGGCGATATTTTGTCGGACTTATGCGCCGGTTTAGTGGGCGGTTTAGGTTTGGCACCCGGGGCAAACATCGGCACAGATGGCGCGATATTTGAGGCCGTGCATGGCTCAGCACCCGATATCGCCGGCAAGGGCGTTGCCAATCCAAGCGCGCTACTGCTCGGGGCGGCGCAAATGTTGGATCATATCGGTCAGCCAACCCAGGCGGAACGCCTGCGTCACGCCATCTTTGCCACCTTAGCGGCAAAAGACCGTTTGACCCGCGATTTGGGTGGCGCAGCTGGCACGAATGATTTTACCGATGCGGTGATAAGTCGGCTTAAAAACTAAAGCGACAGCCGCCGTAGTTCACTCGCAGGCTGTGCGCGCTCCCATACCTCGTCAAAGTAGCGTTTTAACCGGGCGTGTACAGCGATCTGATAAAGACTGCCGGTGTACTCGAAACGGTCGCCAAAATGGCGTTCAACATAGCCGTGGCGATCATTGAGCGAAAACGCGCCCTGGTAGCGCAAATCTTCCGCTGTTGGGCAGCGAAAACTAAACGCATCAGGTAGACGTCGGCTGAGTTCGATCAAGCGATGTCCATCTTTCACCGCCCGCTGGGTGGATTGCAGCAAAACGCGAATCTGCGGCCCGGCATTTGGATTGGCAGGGCGCAGTGCCAGGGCCCGTAACGCTTCGAGCGCGATGTTGGTGTTGAGTATTGCTGGATCTAAATCACGCGTGTAGATCGCAACATGGCTTTTTGCGTCGCTAAAAATTTGCACGGATGCCGCGTGCAACTCATTTGCAGTCGCACCGCTCAGCCACGTGGGTGTGGGCGGTTTGGCTGGCATCGGTTGAAACGGTGGCTTTGATTGTGGATCAGACATCGCGCAATGTTGCCCTGAAGGGCAATATCGTGTCACACGTTTTTTGCGGTAGCGCGCCGACCAAAAAGTGCGCGATGCATTAGAATCGAATTTTTATTGCAGCCGTAAGCGCGATCACGCGTTGGCGGCGTAGACGGTTGCATGCGTTCAATAGTTATTTTGGTCGTGCTGATATTTTTGACTACCGCAGGTGCGGGGCTGTTAATTGCCACCCCGCACGGCGAGTTGTGGGCGCTTTGTTTAGCGCTGCCAATGATTTGGTTGGCACAGACGTGGGCGGCAGCGCTGTCGCCGCAGTCGCACGCCGAGGGTGCGATTTCAGCCCAGCTATCCGTTGCACATTTGGCCTTGAATGCGTACGCCTTCGGCCAGTTCGCGGTGGTCGGTGCGCTTTGGCTGGTCTTACCAAGCTATTGGCTCGCCCATGGTGGTGGCATGCCAGCAGCACTTTGCTGTGCGGCAGCTTCCACGGCGTGGCTCATTTTGTATCGCCGACGCTGGGCATATTCGCTTTGGATTTACTACCAGCCCGCGAACGTGCAAAGTGCACCCACACGGCGGTTGACGCAGCTCGCGCGCGAGCTGGAATCGCGATTTTGGGCGGCACCAGAGGGCAGCGTGCGCGCGGCAAATCAATTTTGGCGCCGAGGTATTTGGCTCAATGCACTGGACGCCGTGCTGCTGCTTTTGCCAATATTCTTACTCGTTTTGCCAGTATTTAGCACCCAGCTTTTGCGCAACTGGTTAGCTTATTGCGCCCTGCTGTTGCCGGCACTTGCGCTGTTACGCGTCCAGCTTGGCTTGCAAACCGCTGAGCTTTCCAAAGCTGGGTTCGTTCGCAACAAGAGCGCCGGGGGCCTCAGTGGTGCCTTTGATACCCTGGATTGGGATGAACCACGTGAGCAAGCGCTGCCAAGTAACGCGCAAGAGTCTCGCCGAACAGGCGACACGGCATATGAGTCTCGCCGAACAGGCGACACGGCATATGAGTCTCGCCGAACAGGCGACACGGCAAATGAGTCTCGCCGAACAGGCGACACGGCATATGAGTCATCAGCGGGCGGCCTTGCAAAACCAGCTGACGTGATGCAATCACTGCCTTCGGAAGCGGTGACTGATCCTGGGTATTCAAAATCTGCGCTGCTGATTGCGGCGATTTCCTCAGGCGATGTTATTGCTGTTGCAAGTTTACTCAAGCGCGGCGCTGATCCGAACGCACCGGCACCGGACGCGCTCGATCAGCGCACACCCTTGGTGCTGGCCTGCGCGACGGGTGGGCTTGCCATTATCAAACTACTGATCGCCGGCGGCAGTGAGGTGAATCGCGCGGCCAGCGGCCTAACGCCGCTGTTGGCGGCAACTCGCGATAGCTGGAGCGGGCGTTTCGATGTGGTGATGACGTTGCTAACCAACGGCGCGGATGTGCATGCGATTGATCACGCGGGCGTCAGCGCACTGCACGGCGCAGCGCGCAGTACCGATGTCGCCCTTCTCCAGCTTTTGTTGGAATCAGGTGCGGCGCTGAACATTTTTGACAGCGAAAAATTCACGCCCTTGGCGCGCGCG
>JANNYO010000273.1:0-1526 GCA_031410115.1 Rhodanobacteraceae bacterium
GACGGCCTGACGTTGGCGCAAAAAGGCACGCTTGAAAGCTGGCGTGAAACCGTGTGCCAACCATGCGCAGGTAACAGCCGTTTGGTGCTGGCGATCAGCACCGCATTTGCGGCCTTGTGTGTTGGCATTGTCGATTCTGAAGGCGGTGGCTTACACCTGAAGGGCGATAGCTCTACGGGCAAAAGCACAGCGCAAAGGGTGGCGGTCAGTGTGTTTAGTGCGCCACGTTATAAACGATCATGGCGCACCACCGATAACGGTTTAGAAAGCATATGTTTCGCACATAACCACATGCTTTTAGTGCTGGACGAAATCGGCGAATTAGACCCAAAGCACGCAGCAGCAACGGCTTACATGCTGGCGAACGGTGCCGGTAAATCGCGTGCTAATCGCGAGGGCAACGCCAAAGGAACGAAAACTTGGACGCTTCTGTTTTTGTCGAGTGGTGAAAAAGGCTTGAGTGATCTAGTGTTAGAAAGCGGCAAGACCGCAATGGCCGGGCAAGAAGTCAGAATATGCGACATTGCGGCGGACGCAGGCCAAGGGTTCGGGGTGTTCGATGCGCTGCCCCCTGGTGTGTCTGGCGCTGAGTTTTCCGACCAACTCAAAAGCGCGGCTGAAGCCAACTATGGGCACGCGGCACCGGCATTTATTGAGCATGCCGCGAAGGAATTCGACAGCCTGCGCACACGCCTACGTGAGGCACAAAGCGAGTTCTGCACCGCTGTAATACCCAGCAAGGCGAGCGGCCAAGTATCCAGAGTGGCGGCGCGCTTCGGTTTGATCGCGCAGGCGGGGGAAGTGGCGACCGCTTGGGGCTTGACCGGCTGGCGACCCGGCGAAGCAATGCAGGCGGCGAAGCGCTGCTTTGAAGAATGGCTAGGCGCGCGCGCGAGCGTTGGCGATAGCGAAACACCCGCAATGATTGCGCAAGTTCGGGGATTCTTGGAGCTGCACGGCGAATCACGGTTTTCGCCTTGGCTTCCCGAACATGACCGGCCAACGATCAACCGGGCAGGTTTTTGGAAAACATCCGGCGAAAGTAAAACCTTCTACGTGTTGCGCGAAACCTTTAAAAGGGAAGTTTGCAAAGGTATGGAAGCCAAAGCAGTCGCAAAGGCGCTAAGGGACGCGGGCGCGCTTAAACCTGAAAGCGATGGCAGCCCGACGCGTAACGAATCGCTTCCGGGCATGCCTAAGCAACGGTGCTACGTGATCTTGCCGAAAATTTGGGAGTTGTAAGCGCTCAAAATCCCGGTTTTCCCGGTTCTGAATAGATGAACCGGGATGCATAAAAGCACGTGGTTACAACGTTTCCCGGTTATCCCGGCAATCCCGGTTTAAAAACAACCGCTTTCAATTTGCAGTAACACGCAATTCTAAAATAGAAGGATTTAGTCAAATGAGAACGAAAACCGGGGGCCGAAAGCCTGGGGCAATTAACAAGACAACAGCAAGCGTCAAAGCGGCAGTGATGGCCGCATTCGATCAAGTTGGGGGTGTGGCGGCGTTAGTAAAATGGGCGA
>JANNYO010000274.1:0-4711 GCA_031410115.1 Rhodanobacteraceae bacterium
GCGCCCGGCAGGTTCAGGCGCATGAAACCGCTACTTCAACGCCACTGCGACACCGTCCAAAATCATCTGCACCGACAGTGCAACCAATAGCATACCCATCAAGCGCTCAAACGCGGTCAGTACACTTGCGCCAAGCAAGCGATGTAGAAACGTCGAGCAAAACAAAATCACGCTGGTGCAAAACCAGGCTGCGATCAGCGCAATTGACCAATCGACTGTGCGATCCGGATGATCTTGCGCCAATAGCATTAGCGCTGCCATGGTTGATGGCCCGGCCACCGACGGAATCGCGAGCGGCACAATAAAAGGCTCGCCGCCTGGAGTTTCACCAAATACACCGCCCTCAAGCGGCGGAAAAATCATCCGCACGCCAATCAAAAACAGCACGATGCCACCGGCAATGCTCATGCTTTCTTGGCGCAAATGCAGCGCCGCCAAAATGAATTTTCCGGCAAACAAAAACACCATCAGTACCGCTAGCGCAATCAGCATTTCGCGAAACAGCACGATTTTCCGGCGCTTTGGGGTTAAGTCTTTCAACACCGACAAGAAAATCGGAATATTGCCCAGCGGGTCCATAATCAAGAACAGCAAAATTGCGGCGGAAAGCGTGGTCATCAATGGGTGGCCATTTAAAGAAAAGATGTTGTTAGGTTGACGGTTAGTCTAGTTGCTTTTTGCGCATCATCCTATGCGCACTGCCAGCGTCGAGGAAATTCGTATGCAGGCGCACGGTAGAAGAGTTCAGCGCATGGGTGGGAGGTTAAGCTCCGTAAGTTGTGCTGGAGCCTAGATTTTGAAAACGCGTTGTCGCCTCGCCTCAAACCCTTCGCGCATCCAAAACATTGCGCAGCGCGCGCAGTTTTGCCAACAGCCCACTCAATTGCCCGAAATCATTAACTTCTAGGGTGTAATCCATCTCAGCGGTGCCTTCATCGGCGATCACGCGGGTAGACGAGCCTAAAATGCTGACTTTGGCTTCGGCAAATACGGTGCCGACATCGCGCAAAAGGCCGGTGCGATCAAACGCGCTAATACGCACCTGCACGCGAAAACGCTCGCCGGGCGCTTGCCCCCACTGCACCTCCAATACGCGTTCTGGCTCTAGTGTTTGCAGGTGACATAGGTCTTTGCAATCGCGCCGATGCACAGCAAGGCCGCGTCCGCGTGTGACGAAACCGGCGATGGCATCGCCCGGCAGCGGTTTGCAGCAGTTGGACATCAGCACTAAAAGATTGCCAACGCCAGCGACTGTTACCGCGTCTTTGCTGAGCTTAGCTGAGCTTTTGCGCAGCGGTTTGATCGTGCCCTGTTTGAGCTTAGAAACAACCAATTTCGACAGCATTGGGGCGGGCAGGCTGGCTTCGGCTTTTTTTGCTTCCAACTCATGTACGGCGCGCGAAATTTGCCCAAGGGTCAAATCCCCGAGGGCAATTTGAATCAAAAAATCATCGGTTTTTCTAACGTGAAAGTGCGCTGCCAGTGCTTCTAGTGGCAGGGCGCTTAGCCCTAAGCGCTTGCATTCGCGCTCGAACAATTCACGCCCGGCGGTTACGTTAAGCGCTAAATCCAGCTGATTAAAATGTGCGCGCACTTTAGCGCGCGCGCGCGCGGTGTTGAGAAAGCCCGACTGCGCGTCCAGCCAATTGCGATTCGGATGTTCCTCTTTGCTGGTCATAATCTCGACGCGATCACCGGATACCGGCTGGAACACCAGTGGCACGATGCGGCCATTGACCTTTGCACCCCGGCAGCGAAAGCCGACTGAGGTGTGCACCATAAAAGCAAAATCCAGCACCGTCGCACCACTGGGCAGCTCGATTACTTTGCCTTTTGGCGTCAGCAAATAAACATGGTCGTCAAGCAATTCGGTGGAAAACCCAGCGATCAGCGCTTGATCGTCAGCCGTGCCATCGGCACCATCGCCCTGTTCGGCGCAATCGGTTTTATCGCGCGGCTCTAGCAGCAGGCGCATCCAATTGATTTTGCGCTCAAAGTCCGCGTTGCCGCCGCCTTCCTTGCTGTTTGTTTCCTTACTACTTTCCTTGTAGCGCCAGTGCGCTGCCACACCCAATTCGGCGTGGTCGTGCATCTCTTGTGTGCGAATTTGGATCTCGACGGATTTATTTTCTGCGCCAATCACGGCAGTATGCAACGAACGGTAGTTGTTGCCTTTTGGGTTGGCAATATAGTCGTCAAACTCTTTCGGAATGGGCAAAAAGCGGCTGTGTACTGCGCCCAGTGCTGCATAACAGCTCGTTACGTCCCGAACGATAACCCGCACTGCGCGCACGTCGTAAAGTTCGGAAAATTCCAAGTTTTTCTTTTGCATTTTTTTATAGATGCTAAAGATGTGTTTGGGTCGGCCAGCGATGTCACTGACAATGCCGGCCTCATCTAGGGTTGACTTTAGTTCGCGCAAAAACGCATCAATGTAGCTTTCGCGCGTGCCGCGCCGCTCATCCAATAGGCTGGCGATGCGCTTGTAGACATCTGGCTGTAGGTAGCGAAAGGCGAAATCTTCTAGCTCCCATTTAATTTGCCAAATGCCCAAGCGGTTCGCCAGCGGCGCGTGTATGTCGCGCGTGACTTGGGCAGCTGCGGCCTGCAATTCGGGCGCACTGCGGCTCAAGCTTTTTAACAGCACTAACTGTTCGGCCAGCAAAATCAGCACCACCCGTACATCTTTAATCAGCACTAACAGCAGTCGCCGAATGCCCTCTGCGTCGTTTTTCTGGGTCAGCGGCGTACTCGTCATCGCCGCGTGTACCGGCCAAACTTTGCGTGCCTCAGCATGGCCGTTAAGTAGTTCTAAGATCGCTGGACTACTCAATGTTGCAAGCTCAGCGGGCAATGATAAGCCCGGTTCAAACAATGGCCATAGCAGCGTCGCGAGGCGTGTATCGCGATCACTGTGCAAGGATTCTAGAATTTCAACCGCCGCAAGCTGAGCTGCGAAGCGCGTGCCATCGCAACTTAAAGCGTCACTTAACAGTGCTGTTTGCGCCACCGCCAGATTTAGACCCGGCGCACGCTGGCTCAGCCAATAATCAAGGTCAGTCAACGAAGCGCAACCCGGTCCGGGTAGTAAATCACTTGGTCAATTTTGACGCGCATTTCGCTGATAAAAGTTGTGCATTTTGAGCGGGGTGTCGCCTGATGCAGTTGCCCGGCCAGACTCATCGCAATACGGTTGTACCGCTCGGAAGCACCCGCCACCGCAAAAATTTGACCGACCGCATATTCGTGCTTGATCGTGCTTTTTTCCTCAAACGCCAAAAATTCTTGGACTGACATACCGAGATTGGATTGGGTTTGCGCGGACATCATTAACCTCTCCGTTTGCGAGTCGTGGTTTCCCGCCAGATGCTAGATCAATTTCCGAGGATAATCACTCGCTTGCTTTGCATCCAGCATCGTCGCTTATAAACCTAGCTGGATGGCGTTTGCCGCAAGCAAATTGGTTTGGGACGGATATCCTTTGCCACAAGTTCTGGTTGAATGCCAATCGCAAACATGGGTTAACTAGATTATCGTGTGAAACGGCGTTAAGGCATTTGCTTGGGCTGGAAAAAAATCATTGCACCACGCAACAGGAGACTAGCTAGCTTGCCGAAAACCCAACGCCTTTGGCTCTAGAGCAAAATGTCAGTTTGTGTTCAGTCTAACGATGATGGAATGCGCAGCAGGCAACCCCTTTGGAGTCCGTCAATGACCATTTTCGCAAATCGCCGTTTTCCTACAGACTTATCTGCCGTGCCACCTGTTCGGCTCGAATTATCCGCTAAGCCAAGTCAGATCGCGCTCGCTATTGCCACTCTTTTTGCTCTCGGCGGCACGTCGTTGGTGTCCGCACAAGGCTATGAAAGCAATGATTTGGCCCCAGAAGAGGCCGTCAGTTTTGGTTTTGCCGATGTTTTACGCAGTGACCCAATCTTTGAAACCGTGCAAGAGGCAAGTCCGCGCGAGGTTTGCTCGGACGTCAGCACTGAGCGTAGCCGCCGTTATGACAATACCAACACCGGCACGATCGTCGGTGCGATTGTCGGTGCCGCGTTAGGCCATCAAGTCGGCGGTGGCGATGGACGTCGAGCCGCGACTGTTGCGGGTGCTGTGGTCGGCGGTGCGGTTGGGCGTGAAGTCGATGCCTCGGATAATCCACAGGGTGTCGAGCGTTCAGTGCACAGTGAATGCCAGGTCGTGGATCGCTACGTTGAGCGTAAACAAATCGTTGGCTATGACGTGCAATATCGCTATCGCGGCGAAGTGTATAGCTCGCGCATGGATTATGACCCAGGGGAAAAACTGCGCGTTCGCGTGGCGATTTCGCCGGCGGAGTAACGTTTAGTTCGCTTTTAGCGTGTCGCCTTCCGGCAAAACTCCGTTAGCACGCTTACAGCTCTGCCCTTCAACAAGCTCAGGGCGAACGGTTCTCAATTTTGCACACGCAGAAACCCGTTCGTGCTGAGCCTGTCGAAGCATGTGACCGCAACCTTCGTGATGCGTTATGACTCATTTGCCGTGTCGCCTTCCGGCAAAACTCCGTTAGCACGCTTACAGCTCTGCCCTTCGACAAGCTCAGGGCGAACGGTTCTCAATTTTGCACACGCAGAAACCCGTTCGTGCTGAGCCTGTCGAAGCATGTGACAGCAACCTTCGTGATGCGTTATGACTCATTTGCCGTGTCGCCTTCCGGCAAAACTACATCGGA